>CAIYWO010000028.1 GCA_903929925.1 uncultured beta proteobacterium
GGCCGGCAAAGTGGCTATCGAATACGGCATCAAGACACTTGAAGTTCGCATCAAGGGCCCAGGCCCAGGTCGCGAATCTTCAGTACGTGCGTTGAATGCGCTGGGCATCAAGATTTCGAGCATCGCCGACATCACGCCCGTGCCGCACAACGGTTGCCGTCCACCCAAGCGTCGTCGTATCTAAGGGGAACCCACATGGCACGTTATACCGGTCCCAAATGCAAACTCTCGCGTCGCGAGGGAATTGACCTTTTCCTCAAGAGCGCACGCCGCTCGCTGGACTCCAAGTGCAAACTGGATTCCAAGCCTGGCCAACACGGTCGCACTTCAGGTGCCCGTACGTCGGACTACGGTCTGCAGTTGCGTGAGAAGCAAAAGCTCAAGCGCATGTACGGCATTATGGAAAAGCAATTCCGTAAATATTTCGCAGAAGCCGAGCGTCGTAAAGGCAACACTGGCGAACAGCTGATTCAGTTGCTCGAGTCGCGTCTGGACAACGTTGTATATCGCATGGGTTTTGGCTCGACACGTGCAGAAGCACGCCAGTTGGTGTCGCACCGTGCAATCGAACTCAACGGCCACACTGCCGACATCCCTTCGATGTTGATCAAGTCAGGCGACGTTGTTGCGATCCGTGAAAAAGCAAAAGCGCAAGCGCGTATTCGCGAATCGATGGACCTAGCTTCTGGCAACGGTTTGCCACAGTGGGTTGAAGTTGATACAGCTAAGCTCGTTGGTACGTTCAAGCAAGTGCCTGATCGTGCAGACGTTGCTCGCGACATCAACGAGTCGATGGTCGTCGAATTGTATTCACGTTAATAATCGTTTTAAAAAGCGCGCAGCGATGTTGCGCGCTTTTTTAATGAAGTAGTTAAGCTTTCACCCATCAGCCTTATCGGTGTAACGAACCGAGGGTATTGAAAAGGAATTGCAGATATGTCACAAGGTTTTCTCAAGCCACGTTCGATCGAAGTCGAACCCGTAGGCACCAATCACGCCAAAATCATCATGGAGCCGTTTGAACGCGGCTACGGACACACATTGGGCAACGCCTTGCGTCGCATCTTGTTGTCATCGATGACTGGTTACGCACCAACCGAAGTACAGATCACGGGCGTCGTGCACGAGTACTCGACAATCGCCGGTGTGCGTGAAGACGTTGTTGATATTCTGTTGAACCTCAAAGGTGTGGTGTTTAAGCTCCACAGCCGTGACGACGTGACCTTGACCCTGCGCAAGCAAGGCGCTGGTCCTGTCCTGGCTTCAGACATTGAATTGCCACACGATGTTGAAATCGTGAACCCACAGCAAGTCATTGCAACGCTGACCGAATCCGGCAAGCTTGAAATGCAGATCAAAGTTGAAAAGGGTCGTGGTTACGTTCCTGGCAACGTGCGCGCACTGATCGACGATCGTGCACACACAATCGGCCGTATCGTGCTTGACGCATCTTTCAGCCCAGTGCGCCGCGTGAGCTACGCCGTTGAGAACGCTCGCGTTGAGCAGCGTACCGACCTCGACAAGCTTGTGCTGGATGTCGAAACAAATGGTGTGATCAGCCCAGAAGAAGCAGTGCGCCAATCGGCCCGCATTCTGATGGACCAGATCTCGGTTTTCGCTGCCCTCGAAGGTGCTGGCGATTCGTACGAAATGCCAAGCCGTGGTGCTCCACAAATCGACCCAGTGCTGTTGCGCCCGGTCGACGACCTCGAGCTGACCGTGCGTTCGGCCAACTGCCTGAAAGCAGAAAATATTTACTACATCGGTGATCTGATTCAGCGCACCGAAAACGAATTGCTCAAGACACCAAACCTTGGCCGCAAGTCGCTCAACGAAATCAAAGAGGTCTTGTCCGCTCGCGGCCTGACTTTGGGCATGAAGCTTGAGAACTGGCCACCAATGGGCCTCGAGCGTCCGTAAGCGAAGCTTCACAGTCAACTCAGTAACTAGCCGAACCAGAAAATCGGATTCGGCTAGAGCAAGACCAGCAGGATAAGCAAGACCAGCAATACCACCATCGGCCCGCAGCAACAGTAGGTTGCTGATAGAAGAGCTGAATAACCTCGAGCGGAAACGCTCTTAATAGATTCAATAAGGAAAGTATCATGCGTCACGGTAATGGATTACGTAAACTCAACCGCACCAGCAGCCATCGCCTCGCGATGTTCCGCAACATGGCTGTCGCGCTGTTGACCCACGAAGCGATCAAGACGACTTTGCCTAAGGCAAAAGAATTGCGTCGTATCGTTGAGCCTCTCATCACCATGGGTAAGAGCCCAACATTGGCAAACAAGCGTTTGGCATTTGCCCGCTTGCGCGACCGCGAAATCGTTGTAAAACTCTTTGCTGAAATTGGTCCACGTTACGCAGCGCGTAATGGCGGCTACACCCGTATCCTCAAGATGGGCTTCCGTCAGGGCGACAATGCACCAATGGCCTTTATGGAATTGGTTGACCGCCCAGTGGTCGAAGAGGCAGTTGAAGAAGCCGCCGAGTAAATTTCGACAGCTCAAGCAAACGAAGCCTCGGTTTATCCGGGGCTTTTTTGTCAGAGGACGCCCATGAATCAAACAGATACCGTATTAGTGCTGAGCAACGCACCAGATGGGGCTGTCGCAACGCGTATCGCTGATACCTTGGTGTCAGAGGGCTTGGCCGCCTGTGTGAACATTGGCGCCCCCGTACAGTCTGTTTATCGTTGGCAAGGCGCCGTTGAGAAAGCCACAGAAATTCCGCTGACAATAAAAACAACCGTAGCTAAACAGGCTAATCTAATAGAACGCTTGATTGCTTTGCACCCGTATGATGTTCCGGAAGCGATTGTGGTGCCGATCATTGGCGGGTATGCGCCTTACTTGAACTGGGTGCGAGAGAACTAAATGGCTCTGACCAGACACGCGCTACAAAAATTTGGCTTGGCTCTCTTATTGCTAAGCCTGTTGGTGTTGTCTGTTGCGCGGACCAATGCGCAAGATTTTTTAGATCCAGAGAAAGCCTTTGTGCTGCAGGCGCAAATGATCTCGTCCGACAAGATCAGCCTGCGCTTTAAGATTGCCCCCGGGTATTACATGTATCGCGAGCGCTTCAGCTTCGCGCTAGACACAACGCACGCGCAGCTTGGTGAACCCAAGATGCCGACAGGCCGTGTCAAGTTTGATCAGACATTCAACAAAGAGATGGAGCTCTATTTCACCGATGCGGTGATCGAGTTGCCGATTTCAGCATGGCCCAGCAACATTGCGCCTGAGAGCTTCAAGCTAACGGCGAATGGCCAAGGCTGCGCGGAGGCGGGTCTATGTTACCCGCCGCAAGATTTTGTCTTGCAGCTCACACCGCAACCAGGTGCGGCGGGCTACGTGATTGCTGCGCATGCATCCGGTTCGCTCATTGATCGTATCAAGCAAGGGCAGCTCAGTGATTTACTGTTCGGCTCGGACGATGTCGGGTTGGCGCAGTTGCTCTCCTCCACCGGCTTACTTGAAATCGCCCTACTGTTTTTCGCGCTTGGCTTGCTGCTCGCACTTACGCCCTGCGTGTTGCCCATGGTGCCGATCCTTTCCGTGTTGCTTGTGGGTGAAGAGAAGCACGTCTCGCGCTTGCGTGGATTTTCTCTTGCGATGGCGTATGTGGCCGGCATGTCGGTGGTCTACACCGCGCTAGGCGTAGCGGCCGGACTAAGTGGAGCAGGCCTGGCCGCTTGGTTGCAAACGCCTTGGGTCCTGGGTTTGTTCGCCTTGTTACTGGGCGCGCTTGCATTGGCAATGTTTGATGTCTATACCTTTCAGATGCCTGCAAGCCTGCAGACCAAGCTAATGGCAAAGAATTCTCACATCCTGGGTGGTCGCCTCAGCGCGGCTGCGTTGATGGGTGCGTTATCCGCCTTAATCGTGGGACCGTGCGTCGCGGCACCTTTGGCTGGCGCGCTCTTGTACATCTCGCAAACCGGCGACGTGGTCCTTGGTGGGTCTGCCTTGTTTGCGATGGCCTGGGGTATGGGTGTGCCGTTGTTGTTGATGGGCTTGTCGGCTGGCAAGCTGATGCCGCGCGCAGGCCACTGGATGGAAGGCGTCAAGAAATTCTTCGGTGTGTTGCTTTTCGCGACGGCTTGGTGGATGGTCACACCGTTGTTGCCTACTTGGGCCCAGATTTTGGGTTGGGCCGTCTTGGTGTTATTTGCTGCCGTACTTTTGCGTACGTTTGACTCCTTGCCGCCAGAGGCACGCTTTGGTGCCATCTTGCGCAAAACACTTGGCCTGTTGCTAGCCTTGCTTTGCCTAGTGTGGGTAGTGGGGGTCGCAAGTGGCGGACGTTCCTTGCTGCAGCCCCTGGGGCACCTAGCTTTCATGCAGAGCGCACCTTCTGCAAGCGTGCAACTGACAGCGCAATCTGCTGGGCAAATCACGGGCCAACTCGCGGCGCCAGCACCTGCATCATCAATTAAGCAACAGTTACTTGGCGCCCCCGCAGCTGTCGCACACCCAAGCTTTCAACGCATTCGTACGCTAGCAGAGCTAGATGCAATTCTTGCAAAGTCTACCCGGCCTGTGATGCTGGACTTTTATGCAGACTGGTGCGTGTCATGCAAGGAAATGGAAGCGTTTACGTTTGTCGATCCGCGCGTTGCGCAGCGGATGGGCCAGTTATTGCTTTTACAAGTTGACGTGACCGCAAACAACGCGGATGATCGAGCGCTAATGAAGCGGTTCAAATTGTTTGGACCACCTGGGATTATTTTTTTTGCTGCAGGTGGTGCCGAGCGCCGCGACATCCGTGTCGTCGGGTTTCAGGACGCAAATCGCTTTACTGCAACGCTTGACCGGGTACTAAAGTAGTCACAACGACACAGAGACGTATGTCAGCGCAGAGCAAGTCCACGACTTCGGTCATTATCCTTTTTGCCTTTGCCGCATGCGCGAGCTCGACTTCATTCCGGATTTGCGATCCTCTGCTGCCGGTGTTTGCGCAAGAGTTTGGTGTGCGCACCGCACAGGCCTCCAGCACGGTCACCTTGTTTGCGATTGCGTACGGCATCTTGCAGTTCTTTTATGGTCCGCTAGGTGATCACTACGGTAAATTTCGTGTGGTGTCGTGGGCAACGCTTGGTTGCGCAGTCGGTAGCCTGATCGTTGCTGCAGCCCCCTCACTTGAAATCATCGAGATAGGTCGCTTCATTTCAGGGGCAACCGCTGCGGCGATTGTCCCGCTCGCCATGGCGTGGATTGGCGACCACGTCCCGTATGAAAAAAGGCAAGAGACGATTGCGCGATTTTTATTGGGATCGATTTCGGGTCTCGCGCTTGGTCAGTTGTTAGGCGGTGTGTTTGCGGACACACTTGGCTGGCGCTGGGCGTTTGTATGGATGGCCGCGACCTATTTAATCGTAGGCTTGTTGTTGCTGTCCCGACGCCACACCGTCACAGAATCCACGGAGCGCCCCGCTGGTCGCGTCAATCCCTTGGTACCGATCAAGCAAGTGTTATCTACAAAATGGGCGTGGTTTGTTTTGGTGATCGTCTCGATCGAAGGCATGCTGGTCTTTGGCCCACTTGCATTCGTTCCCGCGTTCTTGCACGAGCGCCATGACTTGCCGGTTTCGTGGGCTGGCACGATCAGCGGTTGTTTTGCGATCGGCGCATTTATCTATGCCATTCGCGCCAACAAATTTGTAGCCAAACTTGGTGAGCGGCGGCTTGCGTTGTGGGGTGGTGCGCTACTCGCGTTGTCGATGACAGGGTTTTTATTTGCCCCAGCTTGGCAGTGGGCAATCGCCGCGAGTGTGATGTCGGGCCTGGGATATTATTTTTTACACGCCGTTTTACAGACACATGCCACGCAGATGGCACCGACTGCCCGCGGCACCTCGGTGTCACTGTTTGCGTCTTGCCTGTTCTTGGGACAGTCCTTCGGGGTGGCGGTATGCGCTTGGTTGGGCGACACCTTAGGCTTGGGAAGCGTGTTCCCAGTTGGCATGATTGGCCTGCCAATTCTTGCCGCACTGTTCGCCTGGCGCTTAAAAATTCGCCAGGCGCAACAGTAAGCGGTTACTAACCTTTTAAGAGTTTGGCTGCGGCAGGCGCGAAGTAGGTCAGAATCCCGTCCGCACCGGCCCGCTTAAAGCCGAGCAAGGTTTCCATCATCACTTTGTCGTGATCCAGCCAGCCGTTTGCCGCTGCCGCCTTAAGCATGGCGTACTCGCCACTGACCTGGTAGGCAAAGGTCGGCACCCGGAAGGCATCTTTCACGCGGCGTAAAACATCCAGATAGGGCATGCCAGGCTTGACCATCACCATGTCCGCGCCTTCACGCAGGTCCGCTGCAACCTCGCGCAATGCTTCGTCAATATTGCCCGGATCCATTTGGTAAACCAGCTTATTTGATTTGCCCAAATTCGCAGCTGAGCCGACGGCATCCCGGAAGGGACCGTAAAAGGCACTGGCAAACTTGGCCGAGTACGCCATGATGCGTGTGTGGATGAACTGATTTGCCTCGAGTGCCTGACGGATGGCACCGATTCGGCCGTCCATCATGTCGCTCGGGGCAACGATATCGACGCCGGCCTCAGCCTGAACCAGGGCTTGTTGGGTCAGGATTTTGACAGTGATGTCGTTCATCACATAGCCGTTTTCGTCGATGACGCCGTCCTGGCCGTGGCTGGTGTAGGGGTCTAGTGCAACGTCAGTCAGCAGGCCGAGTTCCGGAAACCGTTTCTTGAGTTCGGCCACAACACGTGGGATCAGACCCTTAGGGTTCATGGCTTCGGCGCCGTCTAACGCCTTGAGGTTTGGCTCGATGACGGGGAAC
>CAIYWO010000029.1 GCA_903929925.1 uncultured beta proteobacterium
AACTGGGTCTGGAAAGACCAGACTATGCCAATTACTGTGGGTAATTTGCAAACCACCCTTGCACAAGTTCGCAGCGGCAGAGTTCGTAAAATTGCCCTGGCTCGAGAGCAGAAAGCTGCGCTAGAACAAGCGCTTCAGACTCAGGCCGCACCAACACAACCCCAAACACCGAAAAACGGTGACGGCCTGCGCGAACCCACCCTGTTGGCTTAAACACACATCGACCTCACACAGACGAGCACTACTTTGGTGCCTTTGCGCCCCTAAACTTGCGCTTAGCCGCGTTTTATGTTCGACTATCGGTTATGAACGCAACGCTCGCGGGCCATGCTCGCCCCCTCGCAAACCACAAGGCCTACTCAGGTCTGCGTTCACTCGTGCGTGGCGATTTCGTTGTAACGGCTGGTCTGCTACCGCTACTACTAGCGATCGGTTGCCGGGCCTAGGGCCCCGTGGCAGTCCGGCAACCACCCGCCACCTCGTAGTACCCCCGCCCCATTTAATAAATTCCGGTAACGGACCGTTGGCCTAAAAAAGGACCATCATGCTTTCGAATCCATCCACCAAATACATTCCGTTCAAGCCTTTTGAACGTGACTTTTCTGAGCGTACCTGGCCCACCAAACGCATCACTCATCCCCCGATCTGGATGAGCACCGATTTGCGCGACGGTAACCAGTCGCTGATTGAGCCCATGAGCGTAGAACGCAAACTGCGCTTTTTCGACATGCTGCTCAAAATTGGCTTTAAAGAAATTGAGGTTGGCTTTCCCTCCGCCTCACAAACCGACTTTGATTTTGTACGCAAGCTTGTTGACGACAACCTCATTCCTGACGACGTCACGATCATTGCTTTGACACAGGCGCGTCCAGAACTGATTTCGCGTACGGTGGAATCGGCGGCGGGCGCCAAGCGCGCAATGATCCACTTGTACAACGCATGCGCGCCAGGATTTCGCCGCATCGTATTCAACATGAATCGCGAAGAAGTCAAACAGGTTGCCATCGAAGGCACACAGTGCGTCATGGATAACATGGCAAAGTATCCACAAACGCAGTGGCTCTACGAATATTCCCCAGAAGTCTTCAGCACCACTGAGCCTGACTTTGCTCTCGAAGTTTGTAACGCTGTCACTGAAGTCTGGAAGCCCACTCCGCAGCGCAAAATTATTTATAACTTGCCCGCAACGATTGAAGCGACAACACCCAACATGTATGCCGATCAAATCGAATACATGCACAACAATCTGAACAAGCGTGACAGCATTGTGATCAGCTTGCACCCGCATAACGATCGCGGCACGGCAGTTGCTGCTGCTGAACTTGGTTTGATGGCTGGCGCGGACCGTGTCGAAGGTTGCTTGTTTGGTAACGGCGAGCGTACCGGCAACGTCGATATCGTCACGCTTGCTTTGAATCTCTACACCCAAGGCATTCATCCAGGCCTGGACTTCTCGGATATCGACGAGGTCCGTCGTTGCGTTGAGTTTTGTAATCAGCTGCCTGTTCATCCTCGCCACCCGTACGCTGGGGATCTGGTCTTCACTGCGTTTTCTGGCTCGCATCAGGATGCCATCAAGAAAGGGTTCGCCGTTCAAAAAGCCGATGCCATCTGGGAAGTTCCATACTTACCAATTGATCCAGCTGATCTCGGACGCAGTTACGATGCAGTAATTCGTGTCAATAGCCAGTCGGGCAAGGGCGGCGTGTCTTACCTGCTTGAACAAGAGCATGGCCTTGCCTTGCCACGTCGTCTGCAGATTGAATTCAGCCGTGCCATTCAGCGTGTGACCGACGAAACAGGTCGTGAAGTGACTGCGGCAGACGTCTACAGTATCTTTAGCTCGGAATATCTGGCGCAGACTCAACCCTGGACGCTGATCAAGCATCGCATTACGGGTGATCCTTCGGCGGCTGAAGGTCAGCACTTCACCATCGAGGCAGAGTTTGAAGTAGACGGCAAGCGTCGCACCCTGACGGGAACGGGCGACGGTGCAATCTCTGCTTTCGTCAATTGCTTAGGCGAGCCCGTGCGCATCATGGATTATCACGAACATGCCATCGGGACCGGAACAGACACACGCGCTGCGTGCTATGTGGAAGTTCGCATCGGTGATGCACCAACCGGTTTCGGCGTAGGTGTTGATCGTGACATTGTGACCGCGTCTTTTAAAGCGGTCTTAAGTGCACTGAACCGACATATAAAGAGCTAAGCTACCATTGCC
>CAIYWO010000030.1 GCA_903929925.1 uncultured beta proteobacterium
CCAAACATCCGATTTTCGAGAAGTTAGCGGACGTCAGGTCCTTGTGTGCGACCTTCGTGTCTGGCGCGAGCTTCAACCAGCCTGCCGCAGCAAGTGCTGGAACATTACCTTACCCAAAGCATGCAGCCAATCTCAGCGCACAACCAGCACCCATCGAAAATCCAGACAAAATTCTCTATTTAGCTTTCACCTCTGGAACAACGGGTTTGCCGAAGGGTGTGATGCATAGCGACAACACCTTACTGGCGAATGGTCGCAGCATGGTGAAGGACTGGCACCACAACACTGACACGATCTTGTTGACCCTCAGCCCACTTAGCCACCATATTGGCACCGTTGCCGCTGAGCAATGGTTGAGCGCTGGCATGCAACTCGCAATTCATAACTACGGGTCAGGCACGCCAGCTATCGAATGGATTATTGATAGCCAGGCAACCTACGTCATGGGTGTACCGACTCATGCGATGGATATCCTTGAAGAGTTTCGCAAGCGCGGGCTATCAAAGCTTGGGCAGGTCAAATCCTTTTATATGGCGGGCTCGCCCATTCCACGCGAAGTCGCTGAACAGTTTCTGCGTATTGGTATTACGCCGCAGAATGTGTACGGCATGACTGAGAACGGTTCTCATCAGTACACCTTACCCACCGACCCGACCAACACGATTGTCGCGACCTGCGGCCGTTCAGGGCTTGGTTATGAAGTTCGTATTTTCGACGCAGAAAATCCTGACAACGAAGTACCCATCGGCCAAGTCGGTGAAATCGGAGGTCGGGGGGGTGTATTAACACTGGGCTACTTTGATGACCAGACCGCGACCGAGCGTTCCTTTAATCGCTCGGGCTGGTTTATGAGTGGCGACCTCGGTGTCCTAGACGAACACGGTTGCCTGCAAATCGTTGGACGAAAAAAGGACCTGATTATTCGTGGCGGACACAATATCCATCCAGCCCGTATTGAAGACCTCGCGCATCGACACGCCAACATCGCAAAGGCCGCCGCATTTCCGATTGCGGATGATCGATTGGGCGAACGTGTGTGCCTTGCCGTCTTAACGAGAACGCACGCAGAGCTTGATCCCCAAGAAGTTCTTCAGCATCTGTATGCGGTCGGTTTATCCAAGTACGACATGCCTGAATTTTTTATCGTCATGTCCGCCTTCCCGCTGACGGCGAGCGGAAAAATTCTCAAACGGGAACTCGTCGAGATGGCAAAGCGCGGCGAGATTCAACCTACCCCCGTGCGTTGGAAAAATCCTGAATCAGTCAGTAGTAACTAGGAGTCCCTATGGCCATCGAACTAACTATCGCCGATCACCTCGCGCATCTACATTTGAACCGACCCAAAGCCCTTAACGCTTTGAGCTTTGAAATTCTTGGTCAACTCGACAGTGCCTTAAAGAAGATTGAAGAAGGTATCAATGCGGGTCAAGTACGGGGCATGTTCATCACCGGGGAAGGAGAAAAGTCTTTTTGTGCCGGCGCTGACATTACGGAGTTGATGGGACGGACGTTGACACAAGAACACGAAGGTGCGCGTTTTGGTCAAAGCGTTTTTGACCGATTGGCCGCCTTGCGAGTCCCCTCGGTCGCGGTCATCCACGGGTACGCTTTCGGCGGTGGCCTCGAGCTCGCCCTGTCGTGCACCTTCAGAGTGGCGACACCGGGTGCGAAAATGGGTCTTCCAGAGCTCAAACTCGGCCTCATCCCCGGCTACGGTGGCACGCAACGCTTGCCGCGCCTGATTGGACAAGATCGGGCACTTGACATGATCCTGTCTGCTCGCACAGTCGATGCTCTTGAAGCCGAACGTATCGGACTCGTTACACGCGTTATTGAGTCAAACGATCCCGCCGCAGTCGGACGCGAATTTTTGAAGCCCTATCTTAAGCATGGACTGATTGCGTTAGACATGGCGAAACAAGCGGTTCTGCGCGGCATGCAGACAACACTCGCCGAAGGCCTTCGGATCGAGCGTGACTGCTCGACACTGGCGTTTCGTTCAAGCGATGCCACTGAGGGCATGACAGCCTTTCTGGAGAAGCGCCCCGCAGTATTCAAGGATCAATAGAAATGACTGTCTCAAATTCAAAAGGCTGCATTATCGTGACGGGTGCAAGTCGTGGCATTGGCGCTGCCATTGCGCTTGGCTTAGCAAGAGCTGGTTATGTGGTGGGATGCTTATCTCGCTCAGGAGAAACTCCACAAGCGGATGGCGCAACTGACGCTGATCGCACAAACTGGTTTAGCGCAAAATGCGATGTCAGCCGCCCCGAACAACTCAAAGAAGCGATCGCCGATGTGCTCAAACGTAGCGGTCAGCCGCTTGTTGGCCTGGTCAATAACGCTGGCATTCACTCGCAAGGCCGTGTTGAAAGTATCGCTGAAGCCGAATTCAAGAATGTGATGGACGTCAATGCTTACTCGGTTCTTGCTGCAAGCCAAGTCGCCTACCATCACTTGCTTGAAAACAAAGGCGGCTTGATCGTGAATATCGGCTCATTCTTTGACAAGCTTGGCATCAAACAACACCTCACTTACTGCGCGACAAAAGCCGCTGTAGCTGCCATGACGCGTTGCATGGCGGTCGAGTGGGCGTCGAAAGGAATTCGCGTCTTAAATGTTGCGCCAGGCTATATCCAGACAGACTTTAATCGTGAAATGATAGAGAAAGGTCCACTCGGAGAGTTTCTAGCCAAGCGCATCCCGTCAGGCGTGCCAGGTAACGCCCACGATGTTGGTCAACTCGTCACGTCGCTTTTTGTATTGAACTCACCTTATATGACCGGGGAAACCATCTACATTGATGGCGGACACGGCATGTTGCAATAACTTCGGACACGCATCATGAATGTATTAACTCGCCTAGACGCCTCGCAAACATGGACTCAAGAAGAATCCATGCTGCTCGATTCCGTTCGGCAGCTCGCTCGCGAAAAAATTGCTCCACGCGCTGCAGCTTACGATAAATCTGGAGAATTCCCTTGGGATAACGTCCAAGAGATCAATGCACTCGGTCTGAACGCCATGTTCATCCCGGAAGAATATGGTGGCGCTCCACTCTCTTATGCCTGCTACCTCGCTTGCGTGCGGGAACTGAGTCAAGCCTGCGCCTCGACTGGCATTATCTGGGCGACTAATTTTCACGCTATCAAGCCACTCATGGACTTCGGCAACGAAGAACAAAAAAAACGTCTACTACCTCGTATTGCCGAAGGTGGACTTGCCTCTCTAGTCATTACGGAGCCCACCGCTGGATCCGACGCGACAGGGATGAAAACGACCTTCACACCAGATGGTGATTCGATCATCGTCAATGGAAGCAAGATCTTCATCTCTAACGGAGACGTCTCCGATCTATACATTATGTTTGGCAAATGGAGTGAGATTCCCGGCAGCAAAGAATCTATCTCTGCGGTTGTGCTCGAAAAAGGTACGCCAGGCTTCAGTATTACCGGTACCGAGGACAAGATGGGCACACGTGCGTCGGGTACAGCCTCACTCGCTTTTGATAATGCCCGGATTCCACGCGCAAATCTGCTCTGTGCACCTGGCGATGGCCTAAAGATTCTTCTAGCCTCACTCAATAAATCCAGACCAAGCGTCGCAGCCCACGCGCTCGGCATTGCTCGCGCGGCCTTCGAGGATGCAATCGAGTACATGAATACTCGCAGCCAATCCGGCAAACGCTTGCTCGAGTTCCAAGGGCTTCAATTCAACGTCGCCGACCTCGCAGCAGAGCTTGTACTCGTGGAGTCTTGGCTCTGGCGCGTCGCCCAAATGATCCAAGACGATGCACCCGATGTCGGCATTGAGGCCTCGATACTCAAATTAAAGGCAACCGATCTCGCAATGCGTATGGCCACCGATGCGGTCCAGTTCTTAGGTGGCTATGGCTATTGCAAAGACTATCGTGTTGAACGACTCATGCGCGACGC
>CAIYWO010000031.1 GCA_903929925.1 uncultured beta proteobacterium
AATCCTTCCGCGCCAGCCCCGCGCGTAACGCCCAGCCAAGAGGATACCAAAGGTAACCCACGATAAGAGCGTGAAAATCGTTTTGTGGTCAAGCGGCAACCATTTTCCTGTCATTTGAAGTGAAATGATCGATCCTGACAATACAGTGAACGTTAATGCCGCAAACGCGATCCAAATAACGCGAAACAAAATTTGCTCTTGCGCAAGAAGTGGCGGCTGGGCGTCTAAAAGCCGACCTATTGCGCTACGAATCTTGGTTTGGACGGGGTTAGATTCTCTCGGAAAGTGCAGGCGATGATCGAGTGCAGCCATTAGCATGGCTTGGAGGGCGGAAATTGTCACGAGTGCATAGGCACACAAGGCAATCAACAAATGCACTCTCAGAGCAGTGTCGTTTGCGTGCGCGAGTAACTGCGCTTTTGGGAAGATTGCGGCGACCAAGCAGATAACCGCTCCGACCGGCAAGAGCAGTAGCTGCAGGCCATCGATCCGAATAATTAGACTTTCGAGCCAGAAAATGATCATGCCCAACCAAACGGACGCGGAAAGGGCAAGCGACCAGCTTAATTTCAGGTGGTTGTCTTCCAGCACGGCGAAGTAAAGTGCAACGCCATGCAAAACGATTGCCGATAGGAGGCCCAGGCGGGCAGAACGGCCAACTTGAACAACCGGCTTGCCTGAGGCTAAGGAGCGCCAAAGCACTAAACCTAAGATGGCGTAAGCAAACGCGGCTAAAGAGTGAAATACAATAGCGGAAGACATGTGTCTAGTGTAAAGCGAAACCACCACCATGCTTGAAAATCTTACCCAACGCCTATCCCGTGTCGTAAAAACGATTCGCGGTGAGGCGCGCCTAACAGAGGCCAACACGCAAGAGATGCTGCGTGAGGTACGTTTGGCGCTTCTCGAGGCAGACGTTTCGCTGCCTGTCGTCAGAGATTTTGTTGCCAAGGTCAAGGAAAAGGCACTAGGCGAGGAGGTTGTGGGTAGTTTGTCGCCCGGGCAAGCCTTGGTTGGCGTTGTGCACCAAGAACTCACGGCCTTAATGGGCGGAGATTTAGGCCCAGACGCCAGTGAGCTGTCACTGGCGATGCAGCCCCCAGCCGTTATTTTGATGGCTGGTTTGCAAGGTGCGGGTAAAACCACCACGACCGGTAAGTTAGCGCGCTGGTTGGCCGCGGGCGACCATGTTCAATACGGGCGTAAGACGGGCAAGAAGAAAGTGGCTGTTGTTAGTGCAGACGTCTATCGACCCGCAGCGATTGAACAGTTAAAGACCGTCGCTGCGCAAGTCGGGGTTGAGTGGATTGCCTCAGATGCATCTCAAAAACCGGAAGACATCGCGCGCGCTGCCCTTGATTACGCAAAGCGCCATTATTTTGATGTGCTAATCGTCGATACGGCAGGCCGCTTGGGTATCGATGAGGCGATGATGCAAGAGATCAAGATGCTGCATAGCGTCTTGAATCCTATTGAAACCTTGTTTGTCGTAGATGCGATGCAAGGTCAAGACGCCGTGAATACTGCGCGCGCGTTTGGTGATGCGTTGCCTCTCACAGGTGTCGTGTTAACGAAGTTGGATGGTGATGCACGAGGTGGTGCGGCCTTATCGGTTCGGCATGTCACTGGCAAGCCCTTGAAATTTGTTGGTGTGTCAGAAAAGCTTGATGGCCTCGAGCCTTTCCACGCAGAGCGCATGGCGCAGCGTGTATTGGGCATGGGCGACATTGTTTCGCTAGTCGAGCAGGCTCAAAAGAATATCGATGTCGCTGAGGCACAAAAACTCGCCGCCAAAATGAAGTCGGGCGACAAGTTTGACCTCAACGATTTTCGTGACCAGCTCGCGCAGGTCAAAAAGATGGGTGACATGGGTTCGCTGCTAGAAAAGCTGCCTGCTCAGTTTGCCCAGGCAGCAGGTCAGCTGCAAAGCGGGCAGGCGGATAAACAGCTGCGTCGTACTGAAGGCATTTTGAATTCGATGACACCACAGGAGCGCGCGAAACCTGAGCTTCTTAAGGCTTCGCGGAAGCGTCGTATCGCTACGGGTGCTGGAGTGCCGGTGCAAGAAGTCAATCGCATGCTCAACCAGTTCGAGCAGATGCAGGGCATGATGAAGCAGATGAAAAAAGGCGGAATGGCAAAAATGATGCGCGCCATGGGTGGTATGAAAAGCCTTGGTAAGCTTGGCGGTTTTGGGCGTTAATTCAAAGACTGCCGCTACAAGCCTTAGCGTTTTTTAAAGATCAGGTCCCATACGCCATGACCTAAGCGGATCCCGCGATTTTCAAATTTTGTCAGTGGTCGAAAATCTGGACGCGGAGCAAAGTTATCAGCAGTATTGGCTAGGCTAGCTTCCGCAGAAAGTACTTCAAGCATTTGTAATGCGTAATGCTCCCAATCTGTAGCGCAATGCAAGTAGGCCCCTGGAACCATTCGGCTCGACAACAATTCGATTAGCGGTGGTTGTATCAGACGTCTTTTGTGATGACGTTTTTTAGGCCAAGGGTCCGGGAAATAAATGTGTACTCCTGCCAGGGAGTTTGGCGCAATCATGTCACGCAAGACTTCGACTGCGTCGTGCTGGATGATTCGGATGTTTTGCAGCGACGAGCCCTCAATCCGTTTTAATAAAGCACCCACGCCAGCGTTGAATACTTCAACACCTAAAAAATTGTCCTGGGGTCGCGCCAAAGCGATCTGCTCTGTGGTTTCGCCCATGCCAAAGCCAATTTCTAAAATGGTTGGGGCAGAACGCTCGAAGGCCTGATCGAAGTCGAGCCGTTCAGGACGATAACTAATCGACCATTTGTCTAAATAGGCATCGAGGGCTTGTTGCTGCCCTTGTGTCATATGACTGCGGCGATTAACAAAGCTACGAATATGTTGCGGATGCATCAACCACCTCCGACAGCAACAACGATTTCCAACCGATCAGCCGAGGTGAGTAGAACCGTTGCATAGGTGCTTTTCGGCACAATCTCGCCATTGCGCTCAACCGCAATTCGCTTGCCAGCGAAGCCAAGTTGATCGATCAGTGTGGCAAGGGATATTGAATCGGGGAGCGTTTTAGGCTGGCCGTTGAGCAGGATTTCCATGGCGGACATTGTAGTGCCTGTCGCCAGACTCTTGGATGCTGAGAGGCATCTCGTATAATACCTTTCAGCGGGTTGTAACGCGGGTGTAGTTCAATGGTAGAACGGCGGCTTCCCAAGCCTCAAGCGTGGGTTCGATTCCCATCACCCGCTCCAGTATTTGCCTCGGCGTCAGTGTCTTACCACTTCAGATTTGCAGTATTGAAAATGAACTGGTTGGAGCCTTCTTGGAAAAACTCCATTTCAACGATCAGCCGGCGCGAATTGCGTAACTCGGCTAAAAATGGGGCTTCATCTTCTACAAAAATCGTATCCATACTGCCGCTCGAGGCGCCGGTTGCTGCGATGGTGAAAATTTTCCCCTCGTCGAAGCGGGCAAAGAACTTACAGCCACCGCTGCATTTGAACTGCCCTTTGCTGATAATAAACAAGATGTTCAATCCATCTTGCGAACGCTCACGGACGGTGAGGTCTAGCGTAGAGCCGCCACCGTAGGGGGCGCTAAAATTAACCTTGTTGGTGCTAGTGGTTTCAGCAAAGCGGGTCGTTGTCCCACGCATTTGGTCGGTACGGGTTCGGTATTCCCAAGCTTGCGCTTGATATGAAGCGAGTGCCAGAACAGTGACCGCGATTATTCTGAGAAACTTCATGATTCTCTCCGTGGGCATAAAATAAATAAAGTTCGTTGCCAATTTAATATATTTTAGAGACTCAAGCATTTCTTTTTATTCGTCTTATGACCCAAATTTTCAATATCGCTGCGTATAAGTTTGTTGGGCTTGCTGATCTGGAGCAACGTAAAGCCGAGGTGATGTCAAAGGCGCAAGCCCTTGTACTCAAGGGAACTGTTTTACTGACTCCCGAAGGGATTAATTTATTTTTAGCAGGTACGCGCCCAGCGATTGATAGCTTTTTGATCTGGTTGCGCACAGATCCCGCCTTCGCAGATCTAGAGGTGAAATACAGCTCCTCTGAAGGCGTGCCTTTCAAAAAGCTGCTGGTCAAAATCAAGAAGGAAATTATCCGGATGAATCATCCAACAATCCGTCCTGAGGCTGGACGAGCCCCGGCAGTTGATGCGCATACCGCAGCGCGATGGATTTCTGAGGGTAAAGATGATGCCGGGCGGCCTGTTGTTTTATTAGATACGCGCAACGACTTTGAAGTGCAGGCCGGGACCTTCACAGGCGCGATCAACTGGCACTTGTCAAAGTTCACCGAGTTTCCGCAAGCGGTCTTAGAGCATAAAGATGAATTAGCTGGTAAGACCGTCATCAGCTTTTGTACAGGCGGTATTCGTTGCGAGAAGGCAGCGATATTTATGGGCGATGTCGGGGTAGAAAACGTCTATCAGCTCGACGGTGGTATTTTGAAGTACTTTGAAGAGACTGGCGGTGTTGGCTACGAAGGCAACTGTTTTGTGTTTGATGAGCGCCGCAGTTTGGACGCGACGCTCAGCCCTCAGCCGGTTTAACGAATACGCATCCCTGGTTGTGCGCCAGAAGCGGGATCGAGAAGATAGATCCCTGTATCTGTCTTGTCGTCGGCATGGCTTGCGGCAAGCACCATACCTTCTGATACGCCAAATTTCATCTTGCGCGGTGCTAGGTTTGCGACGAGTGCGGTCAGTCGACCGATTAGCTGACTAGGCTCATACGCAGACTTAATGCCCGAAAAAACGTTGCGATGACGACCTTCGCCGACATCGAGCGTTAAGCGCAGCAACTTTGTTGAGCCTTCGACGTGCTCGCAATTCACAATTCGCGCAACGCGCAAATCAATTTTGACAAAATCGTCGATCGTGATGATGTCGGCAATTGGCTCGCCGCCAGGGACAAGTGCAGGTGCTTCCTCGGGGGCAGGCGAATCAAAGAGCGCATCAAGCATCGTGGGTTCGACCCGCTGCATTAAATGCTTGAAGGCGTTGATTCGTGTTGGTAAAACGCCTGCATCAGACCACACGAAGCTACGATTCAGACCAAAGAGTTCTGTTGCGACACGCTCAGATAATGCAGGCAAAATTGGTGCCAGCATGACAGAAAGCGCCTTAAATCCCGCTAGGGCAGACGAGCAGATATGTTGTAGCGCATCGCGCTGTGCGGCGTCAGCCTGGGCGAGTGTTTTGGCGATCAGCCACGGTTGCGCAGCATCGAAGGCTTGATTGATCTGGTCAGCATGCGCCATGATTTCTCTGATTGCACGACCAAATTCGCGTGCCTCGATATCCGCTTGTATGGCGTTGGCCGCGGCTTGCCAGCGCTCGCTGAGCTTCGCCGCATCGCCCGGATATCCAAGTGCACCCTCAAAGTATTTGCTGATGAAGTTAGCGGCACGGCTTGCGATGTTGACGTACTTGCCTACCAAGTCGCTGTTGACGCGTGCGACGAAATCGTCAGGATTGAAGTCGATGTCTTCAACGCGTGCGTTGAGTTTGGCTGCGATGTAATAGCGCATCCATTCGGCATTCATGCCAAGCTCTAGGTACCGTAATGGTGAAATCCCCGTGCCACGACTTTTGGACATTTTTTCACCGCTGACGGTAATAAAGCCATGCACGTTAAGCTGATCAGGCACTTTCCGGCCGGAAAACTTTAACGTGGCTGGCCAGAACAGAGCGTGGAAGTAGACAATGTCTTTACCGATAAAGTGCACTTGTTCTGTTTCACTTTCTGGGTCAATGAGTGCATCAAAATCTAGATTGATCTTGGCACAGTAAGCCTTGAGTGAAGCTAAGTAACCAATGGGTGCATCGAGCCAGACGTAAAAGTATTTGCCGGGTGCATCTGGGATTTCAATGCCGAAGTACGGTGCATCCCTCGATATATCCCAGTCACCTAAGTTCGCTTGTTCATCGCCGTTACCAAGCCACTCGCGGGTTTTTGCCAGAACCTCTGCTTGCAAGCGCTTGGCGCCCTGTCCGTTTTCACCCGTGGTCCATCCTTGCAAAAACTCGACACACCGGGGATCAGAGAGTTTGAAAAAGAAGTGGTCCGACTTCTTTAAGACGGGACGGGCCTTCGTGAGAGTTGAGTATGGATCAATTAAATCTGTCGGCGCGTACACGGCCCCGCACACCTCACAGGAGTCACCATATTGATCCTTTGCATGGCATTTCGGGCATTCACCTTTGATATAGCGATCAGGCAAAAACATGCCTTTGACTGGATCAAAAAATTGCTCGATTTCCCGCGTTTCTATCAGGTTCGCAGCACGCAACTTTCGATAAATATCTTGAGAGAGTTCGACGTTTTCGGGCGAGTCCGTTGAATGCCAGTGGTCGAAGGCGATATGAAAGCCCTGTAGATACTGTGGACGCTCAGCTGCGATGCGGGCCACCAACTGCTGGGGTGTAATGCCCTCAGCCTCGGCTTTGAGCATGATGGGTGCGCCATGTGTGTCGTCGGCCCCAACAAAATGCACAGTGTGTCCTGCCATGCGCATCGCTCGCACCCAGATGTCGGCCTGGATGTATTCCATGATGTGGCCGATATGGAAGGATCCGTTGGCGTAAGGTAGGGCGGTGGTGACGAATAGTGTACGAGGCATGGGCAACTTAAACGGGACGTGGGAAGACAATCCAACGATTTTAAAGCAGTTGCACGACGCCCGAGTAATGGATCGCCAGAGCAGCAGCGGCGCTTGCCGCCAAGCCCCAGATTGGGTTCGCCTTGGTATAGATGACACCCAGAGCATTCAATGCGACTAAAACAGAGATAAACCAGCCACCAGGTGCTGCGATTGCCAGATCCAAGCCGCCAGCAATCAGCAGGCCGATAGCCAGCGGGACGAGCGCATTTTGCGCCAGCTTAAAGCCTGGGGAGCCTGCAACTTTGTTGGCAATTCGTCCGACGGCAAACGCAAGTATGGCCGCCGGCAACACCATTGAAACGGTTGTCACCAAGAGGCCTGGGAGACCAGCGATTTGCCAGCCCAACAGGCTTACAACGACAACGTTAGGACCAGGCGTAATTTGTGCAATGGCAAATAGCTGAAGAAATGTGGCATCGTCCATCCACGCCATGTTTTCTACGATGGACTGTCTCAACGCTGGAAACACTGCGTTTGCACCGCCAATGGCAACAAGTGAGAGCGACGAAAAAGTCTTTGCTAGCTGAAGCAGAACATGGAAGTCGATCATTTTCTGCTCAGCCAGTAGGTCAAAGCAAGCGCGACAGGGATGAGCCCGAGCACGACATACACCAAGGGCCACTTCAAGACCAGAATCCCAAGCAAGGCTGCGGCGATGATCAACCACCCAGCCAAGCCTGGTTTGATTTTTTGCGCCATTTTTAGACCGGTGCCGATAATCATGCCCGAAGCCGCGGCCGCACCGGCCATGAGCGCTACATTTACTGCTGGAAGGTGTGAAAACTGATCATAGAGACCGGCGAGAATCAGCAGAATACAGATGGGGGCAACCATCAACCCAAGCACACTGACAAGGGATCCCTTAACCCCTTGAAACCGGTCTCCGATGACGACCGAGGCGTTAACGACGTTCGGCCCTGGCAATACCTGCCCCATGCCTAGAATCGTGGCGTATTCTTTTTCAGTGAGCCATTTGCTCTTTTCAACAATGATGTGTCGGGCGATCGCCGCGACCCCGCCAAATCCGAGAAGACCGATTGTCGCGAAGCCTCGAAAAAGTTCGAAAAGACCTACGTGACGGGGAGCGGACGTCATGACCTCGGACGTCCTAGCGAATATCGCGTGCGTCGACGTCTGTGACGTCTTTGTTGGACAAAGGACCCGTCGCGGGCATGGATTTACGACGGTATTTTCGTGTCTTCCAGTATTCTTTGACTTCAAAGGGTTTGCCACGGAAGCGTGCCACGATAACTAGTATGGCGATCGCGAAGAGGGTGGACAGGGCAAAAACGAAGGCCATGACGAGTCCCAACATCGTGAAAACGATGAAAAGTACAGTTTTAAGTGCATTGCGCAGCAGTTCGATCATGTTTTAGGTATTGGCCCGTTTCAAACAAAAGCAATCAAGGAATAGCAATGAGTGTAACGCTAGTAGATGTCCGTGCGGCTCTGGAACAGTTGGTTGATGCCAACACCGGTCAGTCTATTTCAGCTTTGGTGAAGGACACCCAAATCCAAATCGCCGGTGTGCGAGCAAGTGTTCAGGTAGTTTTAGGCTACTACCCACCGGCTGGATTCCTCCAGACGCTCCAGGAGCGGGTGGTCGGGGCACTCAAAGGATTGGGAGTACCGGATCCAGATGTACAGGTTTCGGTAAACGTTGCTTCTCATGCGATTCAGGCTGGCGTGCAGCGCGTCCCTGGCGTTCGGAACATCATCGCCGTTGCGTCTGGGAAAGGCGGGGTTGGAAAAAGCACGACAGCCGTGAACCTTGCGCTAGCCTTGAAAGCGGCAGGTGCAAGGGTTGGACTGTTAGATGCTGATATTTATGGCCCGAGCGTGCCAATTTTGCTCGGCGTATCGCAGCGTCCAGAAAGCTCCGACGGCAAAAGCATGACGCCGGTGATGGGGCATGGCATACAGGCAAACTCAATTGGCTTCATGTTGAGCGAGGACTCGCCCGCGATTTGGCGTGGTCCCATGGTGACTCAGGCGCTTGAGCAATTGCTGCGTGCAACGAATTGGGATGATTTGGATTACCTGGTGATCGACATGCCACCCGGCACGGGTGATATTGCCTTGACGCTCTCGCAAAAAGTGCCTGTTGTGGGCGCGGTGATCGTTACAACCCCACAGGACTTGGCACTCTTAGATGCCCGTAAGGGCTTGAAAATGTTTGAAAAGGTCAATGTGCCGGTCTTGGGTATCGTTGAGAACATGGCGATTCATATCTGCAGCAAGTGCGGTCACGCTGAACATATTTTTGGCGAAGGCGGTGCGCAGCGTATGTCTAGTGACTTCAACGTTCCGTGTTTGGGCAGTTTGCCCCTGTCGATGGCGATACGCGAACGTGCAGACGGCGGGCAGCCCACCTCCGTATCCGACCCAGACAGTGAGACTGGTCGCATGTACCGCGCAATTGCGGACAAACTGGCTGCGAAAATCGCCACCTTGCCAAAGGATCTCAGTGAGAAGTTTGGGGTGATTTCGGTCAAGCGGACCTGATTGTTGGTCGTTTAGGGCTTACCCCCACCATCTGTAACAGGACGGGGGTAAAATCCGCGCTCTCGACTTTCAATTTAGAGGCGTTCGGCCATGAGTATAAAAAGCGATAACTGGATCCGCCGCGTGGCGCAGTCAGAGGGCATGATCGAACCCTTTGAGCCTGGTCAGGTTCGCTCGAACGAGTCCGGCCGCATTGTGAGCTATGGCACAAGCAGCTACGGCTACGATGTGCGCTGCGCTGACGAATTCAAAATTTTCACAAATATCAATTCGACGATCGTCGATCCAAAGAACTTCGATGAGAAGTCATTTGTGGACTTCAAGGGTGATATTTGTATTATTCCGCCGAACTCATTTGCTTTGGCGCGCACTGTTGAGTTTTTTCGCATTCCGCGTAGCGTATTGACTATTTGCCTCGGCAAGAGCACGTACGCCCGGTGCGGAATTATCGTGAACGTCACGCCTCTCGAGCCTGAGTGGGAGGGGCACGTGACCTTAGAGTTCTCTAATACGACGCCGCTGCCCGCAAAGATTTATGCAGGTGAAGGTTGTGCGCAAATGCTTTTCTTTGAAAGCGATGAAGTGTGCTCAACATCGTATAAGGACCGCGGCGGAAAGTATCAAGGCCAACGAGGCGTGACCTTGCCGCGGACGTAGTATTCAGTAGAGCGCCACCCAGTTTGACAGGCGAACGTAGTACTCGATTCTTATTCACCTTTAGTTTACTTGCGGAGCTGTTCGCATGAAATTTCGCTTTCCAATTTTCATCATCGATGAAGACTATCGGTCCGAGAATGCGTCGGGTCTTGGGGTGCGTGCCTTAGCGTCCGCTATTGAGGCCGAAGGGATGGAAGTAATCGGTGTCACCAGTTATGGCGACCTGAGTTCATTCGCTCAGCAGCAGAGCCGCGCCAGTGCTTTTATCCTTTCCATTGATGACGAGGAGTTTGATGTTGACTCTCCCGAGGACGTGGCAGGGGCGATTAAAAATCTCCGAACATTTATCGGAGAGTTGCGTTTTCGTAACGCCGACATCCCAATTTACCTATACGGCGAAACGCGAACGTCCGAACATATCCCGAACGATATTTTGCGCGAGTTGCATGGCTTCATTCATATGTTTGAAGACACGCCTGAGTTTGTGGCGCGTCACATCATTCGTGAGGCGCGCAGCTATATAGATAGCTTGGCACCGCCCTTCTTTCGCGAGCTCGTCAAGTACGCGCAGGATGGTTCCTACTCTTGGCACTGTCCCGGGCACTCGGGCGGTGTGGCGTTCTTAAAGAGTCCGGTCGGTCAGATGTTCCACCAATTCTTTGGTGAAAACATGTTGCGCGCAGACGTCTGTAACGCTGTCGATGAGTTGGGCCAATTGCTGGACCACACCGGCCCGATCGCAGAGTCTGAACTGAATGCTGCACGAATCTTCCACGCTGATCATTGCTATTTCGTCACCAACGGGACGTCGACATCCAACAAAGTCGTTTGGCACGCGAACGTAGCGGCAGACGATATTGTTGTGGTGGATCGCAACTGCCATAAGTCGATTCTGCATGCAATCACCATGACTGGGGCGATCCCGGTATTTTTGCGGCCCACTCGCAATCACATGGGCATTATTGGCCCAATTCCCTTGGCCGAATTTGAGCCAGAAAGTATCCAGAAAAAAATTGATGCAAATCCGTTTGCGCGCAAGGTTAAGGACAAGAAACCGCGTATTTTGACGTTGACGCAAAGCACCTATGATGGCGTGATCTATAACGTTGAAATGATCAAGGCCAAGCTCGGCAATTTGGTCGACACCTTGCACTTTGATGAGGCATGGTTGCCGCATGCCGCGTTCCATCAGTTTTATCAAGATATGCATGCGATCGGACCCAATCGTCCGCGCAGCCCGAAGGCAATGGTGTTTGCGACGCACTCCACACACAAACTATTGGCCGGCATATCGCAGGCTTCACAGATTATTGTGCAGGAATCCGAGACACGGAAACTCGATCGCAACATCTTTAATGAAGCGTATCTCATGCATACGTCGACTTCACCGCAGTACGCCATCATTGCCTCGTGCGACGTGGCTGCTGCAATGATGGAAGCGCCAGGCGGCACGGCTCTGGTTGAAGAAAGTATCCGTGAGGCGCTCGATTTCCGACGCGCAATGCGTAAGGTCGACCTAGAGTTTGGTGATGATGACTGGTGGTTCACTGTGTGGGGACCGGATTACCTAGCCGCACACGGTGTTGGTGAGCAGTCGGATTGGGTATTGCAGTCGAATGATCACTGGCATGGTTTTGGTGATCTGGCTGAAGGCTTCAACATGTTGGACCCAATTAAGGCGACGCTTGTTACGCCGGGCTTGAACATGGATGGCACCTTCGGTGAGACAGGCATACCGGCTGCGCTGGTATCGCGGTTTCTGACCGAGCATGGCGTGGTGGTTGAGAAGACGGGCCTCTACTCGTTCTTCATCATGTTCACGATTGGCATCACAAAGGGACGCTGGAACACGCTCTTGACCGCCTTGCAGCAGTTTAAGGATGACTACGATCGTAACCAGCCGATGTGGCGCATCTTGCCTGACTTCTGCAAAGAACATCGTCAATATGAGCGCATGGGGTTGCGCGACTTATGTCAGTCGATACACGCTGAATATAAAACGCATGATGTGGCGCGCTTGACGACAGAGATGTATCTCAGCGATATGGTTCCTGCGCTCAAGCCTTCCGATGCCTTTGCCAAGATGGCGCACCGGGAGGTCGAACGTGTTTCGATTGATCAACTTGAAGGCCGCGTGACGGGTGTGCTGTTGACCCCTTACCCACCTGGTATCCCATTGTTGATTCCTGGCGAACGTTTCAACAAGACAATTGTGCAATACCTTCAGTTTGCTCGTTCGTTCAATCAGAAGTTCCCAGGGTTCGAGACCTTCATCCACGGTCTTGGAGAGGAAGCGGACGCTGACGGTGCCAAGCGTTTCTATGTTGACTGCTTGATCGAAGAATAGTGTCATCACCTACACCGCCTTTGGGTCTGTCTTGTGCCTGTGGTTGATGTAGCCGTCATCGGCGCAGGTGCGGCAGGCATGCTGTGTGCAGCCGTTGCGGGGCAACGCGGCATGCGGGTTGTCTTGTTGGATCACGCCGAGAAGCTTGCAGAAAAAATTCGTATCTCCGGCGGTGGACGCTGTAATTTTACGAATCGCGTGGTGACGGCCGAGCATTTCATTTCAGCCAACCCGCACTTTTGTAAATCCGCGCTTGCGGGTTTCACACCTCAAGATTTCATCGCCATGGTGGATCGTCACGGCATCGCGTGGCATGAGAAGCACAAAGGGCAATTGTTTTGTGATCAGAGCAGTGAACTGATCATTGAGATGCTGCGCGCTGAGTGCGACGACGCAGGTGTGCGGTGGATGATGCCTTGCACGGTCAACGAGATCGTCTCGACCCAAGATGTAGGGGCTCAAGGATTTCTCTTGAGCACGGATCAAGGGCAGGTGCAGTGCCGTAACCTCGTGATCGCAACGGGCGGTTTGGCGATTCCTCAGCTAGGCGCGACGGATTTCGGCCTAAAAATTGCACGACAATTCGGGTTGAAGGTCATAGAGCCACGGCCTGCCTTAGTACCCTTGACGTTCAACGGTGAAGAATGGCAGCCTTTGGTGGACTTGGCGGGCCTTGCGATTCCGTCCGTTGTCTCGACCGGTGCAGGGCGACGCGCACCAGCGTTTTTAGAGGATGTGCTGTTTACTCACAAAGGTCTGTCCGGTCCGGGCATTTTGCAGATTTCCAGTTATTGGCAGCCAGGCGAGCCGATTTGCTTGGATTTGGCACCTGACCTGGATATGGAAGCGCTTTTACTCGAAGCGAAGTCGGGTGGGCGCCAACAGCTAGGCACGTTATTGGCCAGTTTGTGGCCGAAACGCCTTTCTGAACAATGGCTTGGAGAGTTGGCCGCCAGTCGGATCGCTGACTTACCCGATCGCACATTGCGTGAGCTGGCCGCAAGAATAAAGGGCTGGGCTGTCAACCCTAACGGTACCTTGGGCTATAAAAAGGCCGAGGTGATGCGCGGCGGGGTCGATACCCGTGGTCTGGACCAGCGCACAATGCAGGCTAAAGCAGTACCGGGGCTGCATTTCATTGGGGAAGTCGTCGATGTGACCGGTTGGCTCGGTGGATATAACTTCCAGTGGGCCTGGTCCTCAGCGGCTGCGTGCGGCCGTGGGCTAGTTTGACCTTAGTGCTTCTCAGTTGTTGTAACACTCGATTTCGCGGTATGCTGATCCTGTTGTGAACGTATGCTGCGGGAGAGCGCATTTGCCGTCTCAATCAGACTGGCTTTATGCCGCCGAAGGCGCAATTCGCCCAGAATCGCTCAGGCCCCCCATACCGTAGCTTGCATTGATACGCACAGGATTCACGCGTATCAGCACATCACTCTGGAGAGACCCGCGACCGCACTTGGTCAAAACGGGCGCCGAAGGTGCACACCCACGTTCAAGTGGGGCAACTCTCAGGCAAAAGGACAGAGGGGCGTATCGTCTCATGCTTCTGCGCTGCCTTAAACGGCCCGCGGTTTGTATGTAACGCCCTTTGATCTCTGTTCCGGAGCTATTTCATGTCTGCTGTTTTGAAACGCACGCCTTTGGCTGCGACCCATGTCGCTGCTGGCGCACGCATGGTTGATTTTGGTGGCTGGGACATGCCAGTGAACTACGGTTCACAAATTGAAGAACACCATGCCGTGCGTCGGGATGCTGGGATGTTCGATGTCTCTCATATGCTGAATGTGGACGTCGCTGGAGCGGATGCCACCGGATTTTTGCGACGCCTGGTTGCAAATGATGTAGCCAAACTTACCCAGCCAGGCAAGGCGCTGTACTCCTGTATGTTGAATCCGCAGGGTGGCGTGATCGATGACTTGATCGTCTATTTCTTTACGCCGACCGATTGGCGTCTGGTTGTGAACGCTGGAACGGCTGATAAAGATATCGCTTGGATGCAGCGCGTGGCGGCAGCTGAGGGGTTTTCTGTCACGATTACCGCGCGCAAAGATCTCGCGATGGTCGCCGTACAAGGGCCCAACGCCCGCGCCAAAGTATGGGCCGCCCGACCACAATGGAAAGCTGCCACCCAGGATCTGGGGGTGTTTGTGGGTGCGCGTGTGGCACCAGACACGATGGTTGCGCGCACGGGTTATACGGGCGAAGACGGTTTTGAAATCGTTGTGCCAGCTGACCAAGTAGAGTTGCTTTGGAAAGACCTGGTTGCCCAGCAAGTGCAGCCCTGTGGCTTGGGCGCACGTGACACGTTACGTCTTGAGGCGGGCATGAACCTGTATGGGCAGGATATGGATGAGTTGATTCATCCTAATCAGGCTGGTCTGACATGGACCGTTTCGACTAAAGATGCAGACCGTCACTTTATTGGAAATAAGGCCATCAAGCAGTTTTCAGATCCTCGTACCTTCATCGGCCTGAAGTTATTGGATCGCGGAGTGATGCGTGCACACATGAGTGTGCGCACAGCCAAAGGGCTCGGAGAAGTGACGAGCGGCACGATGTCGCCAACCCTTGGCTATTCCATTGGTTTTGCGAGACTGCCTCAAGGTGTTGCTGTGGGGGATGCTGTCGAGATCGATATCCGAGGTAAATGGGTGCCCGCTCAAGTGTGCAAGCTGCCGTTTGTACGAAACGGACAGCCGGTCGTGCATTCTTAATCTGTTGCAATAAGTATTCATATTCACATTCATATTTCACGAAATTTTCAGGAGATCTTCATGAGCATTCCTAGCGATCGTAAGTACGCCAGCACACACGAATGGATTAAGGCAGACGGCGACGTCATGCTGGTTGGTATTACGGGTCCGGCTCAGGAGCAGTTGGGTGACTTGGTGT
>CAIYWO010000032.1 GCA_903929925.1 uncultured beta proteobacterium
CCGGGATTGCGTTTCGCCCAGGCACGTATGCTTTGCATAGAGGTCTGCGCAATCGGCATTTCGCCTTTGTCCGCCAACCATTTCCCGATAGAAACATATGGGTGACCGTTATGGTCTGCATAGGCGACGCGGATTGTTTTACCGTCTGGCAACTGCACACGCCCAGAGCCCTGGACCTGCAAAAAGAAGTTATCGACAGGATCATTGACATAAACAATCGCAGGTGGACGACGCCCGGCCTCGATCGCAGAGCGGCTGTCGTAGGGGACGACGCGCTTTCCCTCCAACTTGCCGCGCACACGCTTGCCAGCAAGCTCTGGGTAGACACGCCCTAAGTCAATCGTGAGCAAATCAGTCGGGACCGTGTAGAGCGGCCATTGATAGGCTCCGGTCTGGGTGCGCGAACCCAGCACCAAGGGCTCGTAATATCCCGTCACCGTGTTACTCGCTGGCTTACCATCTGGACCTTGCAAGCGCCACGGGCTCAGCCACGTCTGTAAAAATCTTCGTACCGCAGCCGTGTCATTGGCCGCAGGGGCACGCGCGCGATCGGTTGCCGCAGCGCACACCGGCTGCCAGGCGCGCGGGGTTGCCCGCGTCGGACCGGCCAGGTTTATTGAAGTAGGACGCATCAACCCTTGGCAATTACGCAGGAATGTCGTCCACACATTTCGTAAATCATCATCAGACCAGCCTGGCAACTCTGACCAGTTTGCCGTGACAAATCGGCCCTGTAACTGTCTGGCTGCGCTGTCCGGGATCGTGCCAGAAGGCACAGTGGGGGTCACAGCGGGCACAGGTGTGGGTGCCGCTGGCTGAGGCTGCTCGCTCACAGTGGAGCAGCCAGCAAGCAAGACCAGCAAAACGCTTGCACAGACGCGACGCATATTTTGATAAGAGGTGTTCATGACAGGCTTCAGTGCAAAGTGCGGGGCATGGCCAGCACAAATTCAGGAATATCGACCTCAAACGGCACGCCGTTTTCACCCACGCAGTGATAACTCCCGCGCATAGTTCCCACCGGGGTTTTTAACGGACAACCGCTTGTGTACTCGAAGGTTTCGCCTGGCGCGAGCAGCGGTTGCTGCCCGACGACACCCAACCCGCGAACTTCCTGCTCCGCCTGGTCGCCATCGGTAATGATCCAGTGGCGGCTAATCACCTGCGCGGGTCGCTCGCCTATGTTGGTAATGCGGACTTTATAAGCAAAGACGAACTGCTGTTTGGCAGGGTTCGACTGATCCGCCACAAAATGCGGTTCGACCGCCACCGAAAGTTCAAAAGGTTTCACATGCACATCCAGAGAAAACTGCAATAATGAGAGCCACTCCGACTCGGTGTTCGCACATCATGCCAGAAACAACCGCTTTGCCGACAGCTCGCATCGCTCCCAGTATTTTATCTGCGGACTTCGCCCGACTGGGTGAAGAAGTCAGAAATGTTGTCGCCGCAGGCGCTGACTGGATCCATTTTGACGTGATGGACAACCATTACGTTCCCAATTTGACAATTGGCCCTATGGTTTGTGAGGCAATTCGCCCCCATGTGGATGTGCCAATTGACGTACACCTGATGGTTGAGCCGGTCGATAGCCTGATTCCGATGTTCGCCAAAGCCGGTGCCAACGTCATCACGTTTCACCCAGAGGCCTCTCGCCATGTTGACCGCAGCCTTGCCCTGATCCGCGATCAGGGCTGCAAAGCGGGCCTGGTATTCAATCCCGCCACGCCACTCGACTGGTTGACGCACGTCATGCATAAAGTCGACATTATCCTGCTCATGTCGGTGAACCCGGGGTTTGGCGGGCAAAGCTTCATCCCAGAGACGCTCACAAAGCTGCGGGCTGCGCGCAAACTGATCAACGCACACACCCAGGCTGGGGGGCAACCCGTCGCCCTCGAGGTAGATGGCGGAGTCAAAGCCGACAATATCCGAGACATTCGCGCCGCGGGTGCCGACACCTTCGTCGCAGGCTCCGCAATTTTTGGGCAACCCGACTACCGGACTGTTATCAACGCCATGCGCGCCCAGATTGCCCTAGCTGATCAATGACTTCTGCAAACGCCCCCTCTTCTTTAGCTTTTGACGCTGTGCTGCTCGATCTGGACGGCACTTTGATGGACACGATCCCGGACTTTACTGTCGCGGTGAACGCCATGCTTGCCGATTTAAAGTTTGCTGCGATTTCGCAGGCTGAAATCGCCACCTATATCGGGAAGGGTTCAGATAATCTGATTCGGCGCGTTTTGACGAGTGTTCAAGGCGGCCAAGCCCCTTCGGACGCGCTCTTCAAGCAAGCCAAAGTGTCTTACACAGCTAACTACCACCGCATCAATGGCGATCAAGCGATCATTTTTGAGGGGGTTCGACCTGGTCTGGACCGCCTTCAGGCAATGGGCCTGCGCATGGCCGTTGTGACGAATAAAAATGCCGAGTTTGCCGTGCCTTTGCTCGAACGCACCGGCTTGGCCAAGTACATGCAAGCCATCGTCTGCGGCGATACGCTGGCCGAGCGCAAACCCCATCCCGCTCCGATGCTGCATGCCTGTAATTTACTCAAAAGCTCACCGAGCCGGACCGTTGCTGTGGGGGATTCTGTGAATGATGCCCTATCAGCCCGTGCTGCAGGCTGTACTTTCCTGGCAGTGCCCTATGGGTACAACGAGGGCAAGAGCGTGCATTCGCTGGATGTCGATGCTATAGTAGATTCCATTGAACACGCGGCGACCTGGGTTGCTGCACGGTAAACAGAGATTAACGATGTCCTTGTCATTGCGCACCACTTCCGTACCTGTCGCCTCCTGGCGCTGGTGGCGTTTGTGTTCCGGGTGACGGTGCGTCAAAGTCCGGCTTAATCGCGATAAGCGAACAGCCAACAGTACAAACCAAGCCCGTCCAACCATGGCCGGGCTTTTTTTTATTGCTTACCCCGGTCTGCTAACTGCGAGAACCGCCTAAACAGATGACTGAACTTGAATTCAAAGCCCTTGCGGCACAAGGCTATAACCGCATCCCCCTGGTCGCCGAAACCTACGCGGACCTCGATACGCCCTTGGGCATTTATCTGAAGCTTGCGCATAGCGGCCCGCAAAACGGCAAAAACTCCTGCCTGCTCGAGTCCGTCGTGGGTGGTGAGCGTTTCGGGCGCTATTCATTTATCGGCCTACCGGCGCGCAACGTCATTCAGTCGCGCGGCACGACTACCACCGTATTGCGTGATGACAAAGTGGTCGAAACCTACGAAGGCGACCCCCTGCGCTTCATCTCAGAATATCAGGCGCGCTTCAAGGTAGCTTTACGTCCCGGCATGCCAAGGTTTGCGGGCGGTTTGGCCGGCTATTTCGGTTACGACACAGTACGAAACATCGAGCCAAAACTGGGTCCAGCAACCAAGCCGTATCCAGCCGGAATGGGCGAAGGCCCACCTGATATTTTGTTGCTGCAAACCGACGAACTCGTGATTGTCGACAATCTGGCTGGTCGGATCTATCTCATGGTCTACGCAGACCCCTCAGAGCCAGAAGCCTTCAATCGGGCACAACAGCGCCTAAAGGACTTGCGCATTCGCTTGCGCAAACCAGTCGAGATCCCCTACAGCCATGCAAGCGTGGTCACAAAAGAGCACCGTAGCTTTGCTAAAGCGGACTACCTGACCGCCGTGCGTCGCGCCAAGGAATACATCGCTGCAGGCGATCTCATGCAGGTGCAAGTGGGTCAGGTAATCACCAAGCCTTTCAGTGACTCACCGTTGTCGCTGTACCGGGCGCTGCGCTCCCTGAACCCCTCTCCCTACATGTACTTCTGGAACTTTGGTGATTTCCAGGTGGTGGGTGCGTCGCCAGAAATTCTGGTTCGCCAGGAAGCCATCCCCTTGCCCGACGGTGCGCCAGCGGGTCAGGCACCAGAAACCTGCATCACAATTCGTCCTCTGGCCGGTACACGCAAGCGTGGTGGTACCCCGGAGGAAGATGCAGCGCTGGCAGCCGAGTTGCTTGCTGACCCCAAAGAGCGTGCTGAACACGTGATGTTGATTGATCTTGCGCGGAACGATGTTGGTCGCGTGGCCAAAATCGGCTCGGTTGAAGTGACCGACACCATGGTGATTGAGCGCTATTCGCACGTGATGCACCTGGTGTCGAACGTGACAGGTACGCTTGAGCCTGGCATGAGCAACATGGATGTGCTGCGCGCCTCGTTCCCAGCCGGAACCTTAACCGGGGCACCAAAAGTACGCGCCATGCAAATGATCGACGAGCTCGAACCCGTACGTCGCGGTATTTACGGCGGTGCTGCAGGCTACCTGAGTTACGGCGGGGAAATGGATGTCGCAATCGCCATCCGTACCGGCATTATTAAAGACGGCATGCTGTACGTACAGGCTGCGGCAGGCATCGTGGCCGACTCCGATCCAGAGATGGAATGGCTCGAAACTGAAGCGAAGGCACGCGCAGTATTGCGTGCTGCAGAACAAGTGCAAAACGGTCTTGACCAACCGTTCTAATCAGGCAAACAGGATACCGACATGCTGCTGATGATCGACAACTACGACTCATTTACCTACAACCTGGTGCAATATTTTGGCGAGCTCGGACAAGACGTTCGCGTCCATCGCAATGACCAGATCTCGCTCGAAGAAATCGATGCGTTGCGGCCAGACCATATTTGTATTTCACCCGGACCTTGCTCACCCGCGGAAGCAGGGATTTCGATTGATGTGATCAAGCGCTACGCTGGCAAAGTGCCTTTATTGGGCGTCTGTCTTGGCCACCAAGCGATTGGCGCTGCGTTTGGCGGAAATATTGTGCGTGCTCAACAAATCATGCATGGCAAAACCTCCGAGATCACACACACGGGTTCTGATGTCTTCAAAGGTCTGCCTTCGCCGTTCACCGTGATTCGCTACCATTCGCTCGCGATTGAGCGCGCGACGATTCCAGACTGCCTGGCAATCACTGCGCAAACCGCCGATGGTGAGATCATGGGTGTACGTCACAAGACCCTGCCCATTTATGGCGTGCAGTTTCATCCGGAGTCGATCTTGAGTGAACATGGTCACGCGATGCTGCGCAACTTTATTGATCTCGGTTCGGCTAACTACGGAGCTTAAGCATGATTACTCCCAGTCAAGCACTACACCGCTGCATCGAACATCGTGAAATTTTTCACGATGAAATGTTGCACTTGATGCGCATGCTGATGCGTGGCGAAATGTCGTCCACTATAGCGGCTGCCCTCCTGATGGGCTTGCGCGTTAAGAAAGAAACCGTAGGCGAAATCACCGCAGCTGCGACAGTGATGCGCGAATTCGCAACGCCTGTGAAAATCTCCAATCCGCAGGACATGGTCGACATGTGCGGTACGGGTGGTGACGGCAGCAACACTTTTAATATCTCAACCACCGCGATGTTTGTTGCGGCGGCCGCCGGCGTACCCATCGCAAAACATGGTGGGCGCAGCGCTTCATCATCGTCCGGTAGTGCCGACGTGCTTGAAGCACTTGGTGCCAATCTGGCTTTAACGCCAGAGCAGATTGCAGAATGCATTGAACAAAACGGCATTGGCTTCATGTTTGCGCAAGCCCATCACGGCGCAATGAAAAACATTGCCCCTGTTCGCAAAGAGCTTGGCGTACGCACAATTTTTAATATTCTCGGCCCCCTTACCAACCCCGCAGGCGCAGCGAACCAGCTGATGGGTGTGTTCCACCCGGACCTGGTGGGCATTCAAGTACGCGTATTGCAGCTGCTTGGCTCGCGACACGTGATGATCGTGCACGGCAAAGATGGTCTCGACGAAGCGTCGCTAGGTGCAGGCACCCTGGTGGGTGAGCTCAAAGACGGTGTCATCAGCGAATACGAGATTCACCCAGAAGATTTTGGCTTGAACATGGTGTCGACCCGCGGCATTCGGGTCAACAGCAAAGAAGAATCTCGCGATCGCGTGCTTGAGGCCTTGGATAACAAGCCCGGCACAGCCCGCGATATCGTTGCCTATAACGCTGGCCTGGCAATTTATGTTGGCAACCACGCCGCCACAATCAAACAAGGTATTGATATGGCCTTCGAGGCGATTGCTAGCGGCGCAGCCCGCGCAAAGCTCGAAGCCTTTTGTGCCCACACCCGGAAATTTGCAGCATGAGCGACATCCTCAACAAAATCCTTGCCGTCAAAATACAAGAAGTCGCAGCAGACCGTGCGCGCGTGAGCGAAGCAGAGCTACTTAAAGCCGCTCGTGCACGCCAGGATATCCGTGGCTTTGCTCAGGCGATTGAGCAAAAAATCGAAGCAGGTCTTCCAGGCGTGATTGCCGAAGTCAAAAAGGCCTCGCCTTCTAAAGGCATCCTGCGTGAGAATTTCCAGCCTGCCGAGATTGCCGTGTCGTACGCCACGCACGGTGCAGCCTGTTTGTCTGTCTTGACCGACGTTCAATTTTTTCAGGGTGCAGACGAATATCTTCGCCAGGCGCGCGCAGCCTGCGCGCTACCCGTACTGCGTAAAGATTTCATGGTTGACCCCTACCAGATCATCGCTGCACGCGCGATGGGGGCCGACTGCATTTTGCTCATCGTATCGGCATTGACTCCCACCCAACTGAGTGAGTTTGAAGCCTGCGCCTTCGAGCTAGGCATGGATGTTTTGGTAGAAGTGCATGATGCGCAAGAGCTTGAAATCGCCTTGGATCTAAACACCTCGCTACTCGGCATCAACAACCGCAACTTGCGCACGTTCGAAACGTCACTGCAGACCACGATTGATCTGCTGGCACGCATTCCCGCAGAAAAACGTGTTGTTACAGAGAGCGGTATCTTGCAACCTGCTGATGTCAAAAAAATGCGTGAGCACGATGTGCACGCTTTCCTGGTGGGTGAAGCCTTCATGCGCGCGCCAGATCCCGGCGTTGAACTTGCACGTCTGTTTGCCTAAGCAGGCAGCGTAAAAGGTCATGGAACACGCGTCCCTTGCGGATTGTCCACTTTGCCAAACCGCTGGTGGGATCGTGCTTTGGCAAGGCCCGCAGTTTCGCGTGATTGATGCCGCAGACACAGCCTACCCCGGTTTCACCCGTGTGGTCTGGACCAAGCACGTGGTCGAGATGACCGACCTAGGCGCGGAAGAACAAAGCGCCTTAATGGGTGCAGTGTTCTTGGTTGAGTCGATTCAACGCAAGCTTCTACAACCACACAAAGTTAATCTGGCAGCCTTCGGCAACGTTGTGCCCCATTTGCATTGGCACATCATCCCGCGCTGGAATGACGACCTGCACTTCCCTGCGCCCGTTTGGGCTGCAACGCCCGAACATGACGCGCACGCGCACGCTGCGCTCGAAGCACGCAAGACAAACATCCTCGCGCGCATACCTGCCTATCACGCAGCGCTGCAACAGGCCCTTGGATAACCGACTTACCGAACCGTCGCTTACAACAGCCATCGCCGCACTCGCTGCGCCTTGGCGGGAAGCGTTACGCTCGGCGCCGGTGCAGCAAGCGCTTGAACACTTATCAGCCTTTCTGTCCGAGCGGCTCGCACAAAATGCTGTGATTTATCCCGCAGCGCCTTTTCGTGCGCTGCAAGCTTTGCAGCCCCAAGGTGTAAA
>CAIYWO010000033.1 GCA_903929925.1 uncultured beta proteobacterium
GCGCTCCGCATCAACCAAGTCCACCACATTCATGCCGAGTGGAACCTCTGCCACGACGCGCTCGGTTAAGCCCATGGCGCCAAACATTCGACCGTGCCTAGGAATGGACTGACGCAAAATCGCAATCACGCCCACCCGATGGCCTCGGGTAAGCGCGGTCAACGCACCACACTCACTAATGCCAAGCACAGGTTTGGTTGTCGCCTCGCGTACCGCATGCAACCCGGGATCACTAAAACAGGCCAAGACATAGGCGCCGGCACTCGCGCCGTGTTTCGCATCAAGGCCTTTTACCAAGTTCACCAGTGGCAAGGTGACCTGCTCGACATCCATCTGAGACTGAATACCTGGCGGCCCTTCCGCGAGCGTCAAACATTCAATCTTGGGTCCGCCCGGTAGCCTCAAGGGATTCAACGCTTCATCAAAAGCGTCTGTCACGGCTTGGGTTGAGTTCGGGTTAATGACGAATATGGTTTTGACCATGGCTAAATCCTCTTTTGTTCAAGTCTAGCAGTGACTAAACATGTTTTGCATTGTCAATTTATGCATGATCCTTAACATGGTGTTATGGTTACAGCACAGATCCGGATTCACCCTACGGCTATGCATGACGCCTTTCAAAGGGGCTCAGAACGATGCAATTGAACCTGCGACAAATCGAAGTCTTTCGGGCCGTGATGACCTCAGGGTCGATCAGCGGCGCTGCGAAACTACTTTTTGTCTCTCAGCCTGCAATCAGCCGCTTGCTGTCCCACACCGAGCAACGCCTCGGCTTCGCATTGTTCGAACGCATTAAGGGCCGTCTATACCCAACGCCAGAGGCTCGCCAACTGTTTAAGGAAGTGGAAGCCGTTTACGACGGTGTACGCCGCGTTGAGGAATTGGCCAGCGAACTGTCAGAAAAACGTAGCGGCATCTTGCATCTGGTGTCGAGTCCCAGCATTGGGCACATGTTGATCCCAATGGCAATTGCCCAGTTTCATCAGACACACCCCGAGGTCAAGGTGACCTTTCAGCCCTTAACAGTCGTGCCACTGACGCAAATGTTGCTTGACCATCGCGCAGATCTCGGTGCGGTCATCCTGCCTTCGCAACACCCCAACTTACTGTCCGAACCCATCGGCCAAGGCAACCTAGTCTGTATCTTCCCCTATAACCACCCGCTCGCAAGCGGGTCAATGCTGACGATTGAAGACCTCCTACCCTATCCTCTGGTGTCGTACCGCAGCGAAACACCCTTCGGCACGTTGGTCGAACAGATGTACCAAGAGGCAGGGCATGTGCGGCGCGTCGCTATAGAGGTGAGCTCGCCGCACAATGCCTGTTCACTCGTCAAGGCAGGCGCAGGTATTGCCATCGTTGATGAGTTCTCGGCGCACAGCGCGCAGGGTGACTTTGTGGTGCGCCCCATTGCGCACACCAAAACACTGGCAATCAATCTCGTTCAATCTCGCTTCGAACCACTATCCCAGCTTGCGCAAGACTTTGCCGTTGCCCTGAGAAATACAGTTAAGACGCAAGGGTTCGCGATGCCCAAAACTGCCAAATAA
>CAIYWO010000034.1 GCA_903929925.1 uncultured beta proteobacterium
ACGAAACGCGTGACTACGTTAAAAAAGTGATGTCGAACGCAACCTATTACGCCGCCTTGTTCAGTGGTCAGCCGCAATCGCTTAAGCAGCGTTTGGGCCAGATCGAGCCTCAACCCTACGCGCGTAGCCCATTGCCGTGAGCGTTGACCCCGTCGTCGCTGGCTTGCAGGCTTATGTCGTCGGCGGTGCTGTGCGCGATGCCTTGCTTGGTTTGCCGCATGGCGATCGTGATTGGGTAGTCGTTGGTTCAACCCCCGAAGAGATGGCGAAGCGTGGATTTATTCCCGTTGGCGGCGACTTTCCGGTTTTCTTGCACCCCCAAACCAAAGAGGAATACGCGCTTGCAAGAACAGAGCGTAAGTCTGGTCGTGGTTACAAAGGCTTCACGTTTTATACCGGCGTGGATGTCACGATTGAAGAAGATCTTCGCCGTCGTGACCTAACCGTTAACGCGATTGCACAGACGGCAACAGGTGCGCTGATTGACCCTTTGAATGGACAGGCAGATTTAAAAGCGCGTGTCTTTCGGCATGTTGGCGAGGCCTTTAAAGAAGACCCGGTTCGTATTTTGCGCCTGGCTCGCTTTGCTGCGCGCTTTGTTGATTTTACTGTTGCACCTGAGACGATGGTTCTTTGTCAGACCATGGTCGCGGAGGGTGAGGTCGATGCGCTTGTGCCTGAACGTGTCTGGCAAGAGCTCTCTCGCGGTTTGCTGTGTGTACAGCCTTCGCGCATGATGCAGGTGCTGGATGAGGCAGGCGTCCTGCCCCGAGTTATGCCGCAGTGGCGCTCCAGTGACAGCGTGCTTGCAGCCATTGATAGTTCTATGGCGCACACACTGCCACTCGAGGCGCGGTATGCCTTGTTTTGTTTGAATACAGAGGATCGTGCCGGTTTGTCGCGACGGTTGCGTGCACCGGGCGATTGCGCAGATATGGCACGTTTGCTGCCAGTCGTTCTTGAGGCGTATCTGACACAACAGAATGCAGAGTCTGTCTTGAGCCTCTTTGAGGTGTGCGATGCCCTGCGCAAGCCCGAGCGCTTGCGTGCGCTGTTGCGTACGGCTGCAGTCGTGGCGACTGTTGATATTGAACAATGGGAAGCGCGCTTAATCTGTGTGCTGGGTGTGGATGCCGGGCAAGCAGCACAACAGGCAAGTCATCCCTCAGCGATCAAAGCAGCCGTGCGCCAGGCGAGACTGAACGCGTTAGCGCGAGTGATCTGATCCGTTATCCTTCAAGAGGAGCAATTACAGTGAGCCGCTGCGATCACCACGAGCGAACCCGCTTAGCGGCTCAGTGACCCCACGTCCAAGTGCGATGACTTTAAAGATTTCGCCCATTTCAGCTTCAGAAATCAGTTTTTGTACGGCGCCATTGGTTTGGGCTCGTAGCTGTTCGGACTCGGGTGCGTAGGCAGCGAGAATGTCAGCCAAGCCCGCATTCAAGAGAAAGCGTGCCTGTGACGTATAGCCCAGTAGGTCGAGCCCTGCGGCTTGTGCTGCGTGTGCAATGGCGGTGAAGTCTACGTGCGCAGTAATGTCCTGCAAGCCAGGAGCAAGAAAGACATTATCGTGTGCCCGGTGCTGGATGTGGCACATCAAGGTACCCCGGTGTCGCTGTGGATGGTAGTACTCGTGCCGCGGGAAACCATAATCGATTAACAGCGCTGCGCCGCGTGTTAGCCATGCCCCGAGGTTGCTGATCCAGGCTTCTGCTTGCAAATTGATTTCTGAACGATAGTCAGGCAGCGCAGGCATCCGGCTCTGCATGACACGCGTGAGTGCGTCTGATGCGGGACGGTCTTCAAAAACAAAGCCTTGCGCCAGATTCTCTGACTTCACGCCGCGAATCTGTAGGGCACCTTCTTCGGTCCAGCGAAACATCTCGATTGGCATGGCGTCCAGGACTTCGTTGGCAATCACGCAGCCTGCAAACTGTCCGGGTGTGCGCTCAAGCCACTGCACGCGATTTCCCCAGCGCGCGAGTCGCTCTTGTTGCCTGTGCTTCAGGTCTGCCGACACTTCGAGGATGAAATAGTCAACGCTAAGACCTTGTGTATCAAGCGCCTCGAGAATGTCTTGCGCTAGCGCACCGCTACCTGCTCCGAATTCGAGTACACACGCAGTGTTGGTTTGCTTCAACACCTCTGCGATTTGTCTGGCGATTGTTTGACCAAACAACGGGGTGAGTTGGGGGGCGGTGACAAAGTCGCCGCTTAATTGCGTGGTTGCGTTTGCCTGGGTGTCTGCGAGTTTGGCATTGCCCGCTGCGTAATAGCCTAAGCCTGGGGCATACAGCACATGGTGCATCCACTCGCTAAACGGTAGCCAGCCACCGGCCTTGGCGATCTGTTGATGCAAAAAAGCGCTGACGCTTTGGCTGTGAGCCATCGCATCAGCGCTTACCGAAATGGATGGTTCGGTTTGCACTGCTGATCTTCTTTGACGCGTTGTTTACCGCGTCGCTTTAACGGCGACCGCCGTCAAAGTTAAAGCCGCGGCGTGCACCGGCTGCAGCACGTGGTGCGCCTGGACGCGGAGCGCCAGTGCGTGCTGGGCCGTCGCCGCGAGGTGCAAAGGTCTTGCCACCTGGTGCGGCTGCACGAGGAGCAAAGTCACGGGCAGGGCGTGCTGACTTACCTGCGTAGGCAGGACGATCAGAGGGTGCGCGATCTGCACGTGGGCTTGCGTAAGGATTATCGCTGCGTGCGCGTTCGCCACTAAAGGGCTTGTCACCGCGTGGTGCAAAGTTGCGCTCGCGGTCACCGCCGAAAGGACGATCGCCGCGGGGAGCATCACCACGAGGGGCGAAAGCGGGCTTGTCGCCACGAGGAGCAAACGCTGGACGGTCACCGCGTGGCGCAAAAGTACGCTCGCGATCACCAAATGGCTTGTCACCACGTGGTGCATCACCCCGGTAGCCTTCACCTCGTGAGGCATAGGCAGGCTTGTCACCGCGCGGAGCAAAGGCAGGTTTGTCGCCACGTGGCACAAAGGCGCGTGGTTCACGTGGGCTGTAGCGGTCGTTACTGCTGCCGAAGCGGTCGCCGCTGCGGTCATTGCTCCAGCGTCCGCCTTTCTTACCACCCGCACCGCGCGAAGCACCCTCTGGGCGTGCGCTTGGTGTGCGTTGTGGCTCGAGTCCGGCAATCACGTCTGACTGGATGGTGTAACCAATGAAATGCTCGATACGGCGCACTTTATGACGCTCACTGTGCACAGCCAGAGTGAAGGCCGAGCCATCACGCCCTGCACGGCCGGTACGGCCAATGCGGTGTACGTAGTCTTCTGGCTGCATCGGCAAATCGTAATTAATCGCATGGCTGATAGCCTGCACGTCGATACCGCGTGCTGCCACGTCGGTTGCGACCAAGACACGCACACGACCATCTTGCACTTCAGAAATCGTGCGTGAGCGTTGGCGCTGGTTCATGTCACCATGCAATGCCATGACTGAGAAACCAGTGTCGGCAAGGTGTTCAGCCAAGTCGTCTGCGCCACGTTTGGTGGCGGTGAAGACAATTGCCTGATCCATCGAGGCGTCTCGCAGGATGTGGTCGAGCAGGCGCAGCTTGTGTCCGGAATCATCTGCGTAAAGCAGGCTTTGGGTGATGTTGGCATGGCGGTCTGATTGACCAGCCATTTCAATACGCTGTGGGTCGCGCATCATGCGAGCGGCGAGTTTTGCAACGGTGCCGTCAAGCGTGGCCGAGAATAACAGCGTCTGACGTGATTCTGGGCAACGATCCACGATGGTGTTGATGTCATCGATAAAGCCCATGTCGAGCATGCGATCAGCTTCGTCGAGTACGAGTGTGTGCACGGTCGATAAATCGACGCGGCGTGCTTGCAGGTGATCGAGCAGGCGGCCTGGTGTGGCAACCAGAACATCCACGCGACGTGAAAGTGCTTTGAGCTGTGCGCCGTAGGGCATGCCGCCAACTACAGTGGCTACACGCAGATCGTCGAGGTTGCTGCCATACATGGAAGTGGCTTCGCTAACTTGCAAAGCGAGTTCACGAGTTGGGGTCAGCACCAGCACTTGTACGCCACGGCCTTTGTTGGCGGGCTTGTGGGCGATACGGTTCAAGGCAGGCAACATAAAGGCAGCAGTCTTACCGCTACCTGTTTGAGCCGAAACCATCAGGTCGGCGCCGGCGAGCGCGGCAGGAATTGCCGACAGCTGGACAGGCGTTGGCGTGGTGAAACCGGTGCGTTCAATGGAAGATAACAATGCGGGGGCTAGCCCCAACGAATCGAAGGACATGACTTTCCTTTAGGCCAGATAGTGGCCATGTGACGCA
>CAIYWO010000035.1 GCA_903929925.1 uncultured beta proteobacterium
GTTTGAGTCCATTTTTCAGATACAGCTTCGTGCCATATTTGCAGTGTAAGAACCGGAAATAGTCTCGCCAGAGCAGTTCAAAAAAAATCCAATATGTACTGTCGTTGCTCCCGTGCTTGGCCTCGTATTCTTTAAGAGCCTGGTACGCGGTCGCAGCAGACAGGGAGCCAGAGGCCAGCCAAACCGACAGACGGGTGGAGTAGTGTTCGCCGAGCAGCTGGTTACGTGTCTGTTTGTAATGCTGAGGATGCTCGGTAGAAAAGTATGCGCTGACCGCACGGTGTGCCGTGTCTTCGCCAGCGGATTCCATCGTGCCATTTTTTCCGAACGCCTCTCTATTTATCATCCGCTCTAAACCGGGAGGTGCAGGGGGGAGGCGCATAGGTGCTGCAACCGGTTCTCGTGGATGCACTCCAGATTGCTCGACCTTCTGGCGGAATGCGGTAAAGATGTCGGGCATCGCCTGGGGTGCGAAGGGCAGGGCAGCTGGCTCGCACATCGTTGACTGCCAGGTGGACAAGACCTGTATGCCTCGATTTTCTATTTTCGCAAGGTCGGCAAGCTCCTCTGGAGCTTCGATCGCTTCGCAATAGACGCACTCAATATTAAACGTGTCTGCCAGTGACTGCAGAACCTGTGCAGGCTCTCCGATAAACTCCAGCAGTTGGTTACCTCGGCTGGCGATGTTTGCACGCAGCTCTTGCAGTACTGCTTGCAGATGAGCGGCTCTTCTTTCGCTTGTGCGAGCAAAGCCCCAGGGGGTGTCACCTTGAAGGCGCGTTGGGTGAATGTAGACAAGAATAAGTTGTTCCGCACCTGTGCAGGCTTTTACTAACCCGGGCGAATCACCCAAACGCAAATCCTGTCTAAACCAATAAATGTTGGTCTTCATCACTTGGACGGCCCCGCCTGACGGCATCGGTCCGAACAGTACTTAACGTTCTCCCAGTCGCGCTCCCACTTTTTTCTCCAATTAAAGGGACGAGCACAAGTCATGCATACCTTGGAGGGTAGGCCAGACTTCTTTTGCATACGATTGTTGGGGCGCTGGGGCATTAAAAATCAAGAGTCTGCTGTGGTGAGACGGGGGGCACAGTGCTACGTTTGGGTTTAGTGCGCAACACCGGACGCTTACGGGACCCGTGCTTATTCAAGACCGCTGATTTCTCTGCAGAGACTTCAGGTCGCCCACGTCGCTCAAACAATTTCTGTTTTGCCGTTCGTGTCGACCCTTCTAAGTCTACGATTGGTGGCCTGATTTTAGGGGGAGAGACCTTAGAAACTGTACGAATCAGATCGTCCGGGATTCTCCAGGGCTCAAAAATCCAGGGATCAGGAACTTGTCTGAGATCTGGCAGCCACTTTCGGACGAATACACCTCTGGGATCATGGTCCTGGGCTTGCTTGATCGGGTTGTAGATGCGCGGGATGTTGATTCCGGTCGTGCCCGACTGCATCTGCATCTGGCTCCAGTGAATGCCGGGTTCATAATCAAGGAAGTGCCGTGCTAACCAGTTCCCGACGGGCTTCCAGTGGAGCCAAAGTGGGTAGGCTGCTGTTGAGACGAGCAAGGCGCGCATGCGGAAATTAATCCAGCCCGTTTGTTTGAGCATCGCAACACAAGCATCCACCATCGGCCATCCCGTGCGGCCTTCACTTAGTGCGGTGAAGTACTCGGCATTCCAGTCATTTTCGCGCAGGCCGTCGTAGCCGCGATGCATGTTTTGGAACTCAAGCTCTGGTTCGCTTTCAAGCTTTTGGATGAAGTGGCAGTGCCAGTACAGACGGCTCACCATACTGCGCAAGCCTTTGGCGCGACGGCTATCCTCTTGTGTCTCAGCCGCGATCGCATGCATGACGCATTGATAGACTTCCCGAATGCTGACACAGCCGTGTGTCAGATAGGGTGAAATCCTTGAACACGCAGTCGGTGCTGAGAGCGGCGATGAAATGCCTCCGCGATAGCCCTCGCTTCGATTGTTGATGAAATCGTCGAGTACAGATATAGCCTGAGATCGTCCACCGCGCTGGCGGTTGGGTGGATCAAGCAGATCGATTGCGAGTTGCTCTGCCGTCGGAGGTTTGATCTGCTCGACAAACGGCTCGAAAGATACGAGACGCTCGGGTGTTGGCGTTTGCGACTGGCTAGTATGTTGCGTCCATAGCTTTTGCCAATTGTCGCGGTTGAGCCGACCGCGAAAGACTCCTGACTGTATGGGCTCGTGCCAAGTGATATTTTTGTTTTTGCACCAGTCTTTTACAGCAAGATCACGCATGAAAGACGCATAGTTACCTGTCTCTTGGTGAGAGTAGATTGCATCAAACGGGGTGTGTGCATGCAGGCGTGCGAGGACATCGCAGGCTTCGCCCGTTAATACGTGGAGGGTCGCACCAAGTTTTTTGAGTGCGACATATAAGTCGCGCAGACTTTCAAGGACAAAGTCATAGTGCTGCTTGGAAGCATCTGGGCTGTGCCAGATGCTTGGTTCCACAATATAAATACAACAGACCTGTCCCGCCTCGGCTGCCTTGGAGAGCGCGGCGTTGTCTTGGATGCGCAAATCCTTTTTGAACCAGACAACGCTTTTGGCCATTGTAGTGAGGGTGAACTGTTCTCCCCGGGCTAGGCCGAGAAGAGCGTTCTCAAGGAGGGTAGTTTTTCCAGTGTCGCAATCCGATCGTACAGGCCATTGTCTGCGCCCTTGATCGCTGGATTGATGGCACGACCTGTTGTGACGCAGTCATTGAATTTCTTTTTCAAGCCTGCGGCATCAATTGGATTCTTTGAATTACCGAGTGGGAAACGTATTTCTCCAGAATCAAAACTGCGTCCATCAGTCGTCTTGATAACAACTCGGTCTGTGAATGCAAAAGCGGGTTCCAACGGACAGAAGGTGTCAACGGTCGACACCTTTACTTTGCTGTACAGACTTGAGACATCTTTGCGTGTCGCAAACTCATCGGTCAATTGGGATAGTCCAACTTCGCGTGCAACGATTGCCGAAGCGACGGCAAAC
>CAIYWO010000036.1 GCA_903929925.1 uncultured beta proteobacterium
CAGCTTAAGGCACAGCTCTAATCCCCGGGGTCGACATCATGGCAGAACTTTCAACCGTTGCCCGGCCTTACGCAGAAGCGCTGTTCGCTGTCGCTAAGCAGGATAAGGCAGGTCTGGCGGCTTGGGCTGAGCAGGTCCAACTGCTCGCTGATATCGCAGCGATAGAAGATGTGCGTGTTGCGATGGCAGACCCCCGGCTTGAAGATGCGCAGCGTACCAGCATTTTTCTTGGGCTCGTTAAGCCCGAGGCTTCTGTTGCGATGCAAAGCTTTGTGACGTTGTTGGTCACAAATGATCGCCTCACCTTGTTACCTTTCGTCGCTGAGCAGTTCCACGCGCTGAAAGACGAGTCCGAGGGCGTTGCACAAGCCGACATTACCAGTGCGTTCCCGATGTCTGAACAGCAAGTTGCCGAGCTAGTAAAGCTGCTCGAACCCAAGTTCGGAGTCAAACTAAAGCCCCACGTGAAAACTGATGCTTCCCTGATCGGCGGTGTTCGCGTTCAGGTGGGTGATCACGTGCTCGATACATCCGTGCAAGCCCAGTTGGTCCGCATGCGCGACACGTTGGTGGCATAGCGCCAATCTATAAGATTCCAGGAGTCTGAACATGCAACTCAATCCGTCAGAGATTAGCGAACTACTCAAAAACCGCATCGCGGGTCTGGGTACGTCGTCCGATATTCGTACGCAGGGCACGGTTGTTTCCGTGACCGACGGCATTACACGCATTCACGGTTTGTCTGACGTGATGCAAGGCGAAATGCTTGAGTTTCCCAATAACGTGTTCGGTCTGGCACTGAACCTTGAGCGCGACTCAGTTGGCGCCGTTATTTTGGGTGACTACACGGGTGTTTCTGAAGGCGACGCCGTCAAAGCCACAGGCCGCATTCTTGAGGTGCCAGTTGGCCCCGAATTGCTAGGTCGCGTGGTGAACGCGCTGGGTGTGCCAATTGATGGCAAGGGCCCGATCAACGCCAAGCAAACCGACATCATTGAAAAAGTGGCTCCAGGCGTTATCGCCCGTCAGTCCGTGTCACAACCATTGCAAACTGGTTTGAAGTCGATTGACTCGATGGTTCCAGTGGGTCGTGGCCAGCGCGAACTGATCATTGGTGACCGCCAGACAGGTAAGACAGCTGTTGCTGTAGACGCGATCATCAACCAAAAGGGCAAGGGCGTTAAGTGCGTCTATGTCGCGATTGGCCAAAAGGCGTCAACGATCAACAACGTGTTGCGCAAACTCGAAGAGTTTGGCGCAATGGACTACACCATCATCGTTGCTGCCGCTGCATCTGACTCCGCTGCGATGCAGTACTTGTCAGCTTACGCTGGTTGCACGATGGGCGAATACTTCCGCGACCGCGGCGAAGACGCTCTGATCGTTTATGACGACTTGACCAAGCAAGCTATTGCTTATCGCCAAGTTTCGTTGCTCTTGCGCCGCCCACCAGGCCGTGAAGCCTACCCCGGCGACGTGTTCTATCTCCACTCACGTCTGCTCGAGCGTGCTGCTCGTGTGAACGAAGCCTACGTTGAGAAGTTCACCAATGGTGCAGTCAAAGGTAAAACAGGTTCGTTGACAGCATTGCCAATCATTGAAACGCAGGCTGGCGACGTATCTGCTTTCGTTCCAACCAACGTGATCTCGATTACTGACGGTCAGATCTTCCTTGAGACAGACTTGTTCAACGCCGGTGTGCGTCCTGCTATTAACGCAGGTATCTCGGTGTCGCGAGTCGGTGGTGCTGCACAGACCAAGATCATTAAGAAACTGTCCGGTGGTATTCGTACCGACTTGGCGCAGTATCGTGAACTTGCTGCGTTCGCACAGTTTGCTTCTGATCTGGACGATGCAACGCGTCGCCAGCTCGAGCGCGGCAAGCGTGTGGTTGAACTGCTCAAGCAGCCTCAATACCAGCCGTTGCAAGTTTGGGAACTGGGTGTGATCCTTTTTGCTGTGAACAACGGCTACTTGGATGATGTCGAAGTCTCGAGCGTGCTGCCATTTGAGAAAGGCATCAAAGACTATCTCAAGTCCAAGCATGCAGGCATGATTGAGCGTATCGAAAGCAGCAAAGAACTCTCGAAAGATGACGAGGCAGAATTGGTCAAAGCATTGGTTGAGTTCAAAAAGCACGGTACGTTCTAAGCAACCCGCTATAGCGTGGATCAGGTGCGAGCCTGATCTACGAAACAGCAGATGGTCTGAAACCTGCAAACAGGTCTGACACAGGAAGCGAAATGGCAGGAATTAAGGAAATTCGAACCAAGATCAAGAGCGTGCAAAACACGCGCAAGATCACAAAGGCTATGGAAATGGTGGCCGCCTCCAAAATGCGCAAAGCGCAGGACCGGATGCGAGCTGGCCGTCCGTACGCCACCAAAGTCTACGAGATGGCTAGCCACATGATGGAAGCCAATCCTGAATACACGCATCCTTTCCTGATTGAGCGCACCGGGCTCAAGGCGGTGGGAATTGTTGTGGTTTCAACCGATAAAGGACTTTGCGGCGGCCTCAATACAAACATTATGCGTTTGGTACTCAATCGCATGCGTGAGTTCAACGACAAGAACATCAAGACGCAGTTCACAGCACTGGGCAATAAAGGCTTGGGTGTGCTCACGCGTATTGATGCAAACGTTGTTTCACAAGAGATCGGTCTCGGTGATAAGCCTGAGCTCGACCGCTTGGTTGGTGCCATCAAAGTGCAGCTAGACGACTACCTGGCTGGACGCGTGGATGCGGTGTACATCGCGACCAACCGTTTCATCAATACGATGAAGCAAGAAGCAACGTTTACAAGACTGTTGCCTTTGCCAGGCAAACTTGTCGACCCGTATCAAGCATCTTCTGACGCTAACGAAGAGAAGGAAAGCGTTACGTCAGAGCATGGTTGGGATTACCTCTACGAGCCTGATGCTCAAACTGTTATCGACGAGTTGTTGCAGCGTTACGTCGAAGGTTTGGTTTATCAGTGTGTCGCAGAAAATATGGCCTCTGAGCAGTCGGCCCGAATGGTTGCGATGAAGGCAGCCTCGGACAATGCGAAGAAGGTGATCGGTGACTTGCAACTCGTCTATAACAAGACGCGTCAGGCTGCCATTACCAAAGAAATTTCGGAAATCGTAGGGGGCGCCGCGGCGGTCTAATTTCTAGACAGCCCAACGGTTTCCCATTAGACAGTTATCAAGTAAGGATCAGACATGAGCAACGGAACCATCGTTCAGTGCATCGGCGCCGTGGTGGATATTCAGTTCCCCCGCGATAATATGCCCCATATCTATGAGGCGCTCCGCTTAGCGGATGACTCATCAGC
>CAIYWO010000037.1 GCA_903929925.1 uncultured beta proteobacterium
CTATGAAGACGGTAAGTTAATGGCGGCGGCACACGCGCTTGAGCAAGCCTTTGCGCTAGATCCAGAGCTCTGCCGCGCGAAACCAGATATGACGGCATTAAAGGTGGCACATCCCGAATTACAATCGATCGTGACGCACCCACCAATCTATGATGCGGCACCTGCGAAAGCAGGCGCACCTGGCGTAGTTTAATTAACGACGGCCCAAGACCTCGGAGTTACGCTCGGGGTCTGGCTGCGACACGAAGTGCGTCACACTCGCACCGTTTACTCCAAGATAAACGTACATCATCTGTGCGTCATCGCCTGCAGCCATGTAGCGATAGCCCCAGATCCATTCTTCACTGCCGTAGCCATCACGGGAAATGTTAGCGGGCGGCCCGAACTGGCAATGCACCATCTCTCGGGTCCAGACCTCACCGTTAGACATGACATTAAAACTTTGCATGTGCAGCACTTGCTGGGGTGCTTCAATTAAGCCGCTCTTGGGTACTTGCACAGCGTAAGCTGTCTCGCCTTCAGGCTGCTGCGTCCAGACCATCCGACGCCCACCATCTTTGCTAGGACACGTCACAGCGGGCTTACCGTACTGTTTCAAGACCTCTGCAATGGGTGTGCCCGGCTTGGCACTAGAAACCTGTGCGCAACCGCTGAGGGTTCCTGTCAAAGCTGACACGACAGCCATCAACCAGAAAGGCTTAGATGCAAAAAGTTTCATCATTATTTTTTTGGTTCAAAGTTAAACATATGGCCGCTCTTCGCCGCTTTAGTGCGCAGATAGCCGTCATTGTGTTCGTTAGACGGAAAAATATGTGCGACGCGCTCAACGACATCAATTCCTTGCTTGGCGAGTGCGGCGACTTTCAGTGGATTATTCGTCAACAGTTTTACTTGGCTAACGCCCAGCAAGCTCAACATCTGCGCCGCTGGCAAATAATCACGCTCATCCGAATCAAAACCTAACTGCAGATTGGCATCGACTGTATCAAAGCCGGCATCCTGCAACTGATAGGCACGCAGCTTGTTCACCAAGCCAATCCCACGGCCTTCCTGGGCCAGGTACAACAGGATGCCACTGCCCGCTTTGGCGATTTCGCTAATCGCACCGCGCAACTGATTGCCACAATCACAACGCAGTGAACCCATCAGATCGCCGGTGAAACACTCAGAGTGCATTCTGATTAAAACGGGCGCATCTGTCTTGAGTTCGCCCACGACAATCGCAAGGTGCTCAATACCACCATCACGCGGACGAAATGCCACGACTTGCGCATGCTCAGCGTCCTCTAGCGGGACCCGCGCACGGCTCACAATTCGCAAGGAGTGCGCTGCGGTCTTCATGTAACTTTCGATCGCACTTGCTTCAACGCAGAACGCGTCAGAATCTTCTGAGCAGTCGACAAGGACTGCTGCTGGTAGCAGGCGTGAAAGCTTCGCAAGTTTTACACACGACATCTCAAGCGGTGTCGCTTGATTGACGATTAATTCAGAAAGCTTGGGCTGCGGCGCCTTGGCTGCAAGCGGATTCGCAAGATATTCAATGGTCGCAGCATCCAGGCTGTCGGGCGCACTGACAACACAGGTCGAGCGGTCTGATTTATCAATGCCGAGCACGTTCGCACGCGTACCTGTCATGACTAGGCGCGGAGTACTCACGCCTTGCGCTGCGAACAGTCGCAGCACTTCAACGGATACCGCTTCGGTCGCGAGCATCAGCACACTCGTTGATCCGGAATACACACGTACGCCTGCGCCACGGCGCAATTCGGATATCGCGCGGTCAACTTCAATTAAGGGATCTGGCCTGAACAAGATGAACCTGCTGTTTAAGGGGTTAAGTCACGGCTTTGTAATTATGCCACTTTGCTGTAAATTTCTAGTGGATAACACCTATATCCTTTAACGCTCTACGGTCCCCTCACCTTGCCTCTCGACACCCCAGTGCCCCAGCTACCCACCACCTTGGGAACACTCGATGCTCTTGCCTTTGTCCCCGCCGGCACGAAGGATGACATGACGATTGTCGGTCAATTAGGTCAAACTTTAGATGGTCGGATCGCGACGATTACGGGGCATTCTCGCTATGTAAACGGGCCTGCGAGTTTGATGCACTTACACCAACTGCGGGCCTGCGTAGATGCAGTACTTGTGGGCGTAGGCACAGCGCTGGCGGACGACCCCCAGCTGAACGTTCGCTTAACAAAAGGCCGAAATCCGGCACGAATTATCCTCGATCCAAATGCGCGTTTAGCGCCGACCGCTAAGGTTTGGCATGAAGATGGCGCTCGACGAGTGTGGCTAGTTAGCAACACCCCCGCCTCGCCAATCCCCCCCGGCGTAGAGCTTGTTGTCCTAAACGCATCCACTGGAAACATTGACCCGAGAGACATTTTGCGTGCTCTGCATGCGCGAGGCTTAAAGCGCGTCTTGATCGAAGGTGGCGCTGAAACAGTCTCTCGTTTTATCCGGGCGGGCTGTCTTGATCGACTGCATTTGTTAGTTGCGCCCATCATTATGGGCTCAGGTCGGCCAGCATTTAATCTGCCTGCTATTCAAACAATGAACGAAGCCACTCGGTTGAACACGAAAGCCTATGTGCTTGAAGACGAAGTCATCTACAACATCGACCTATCGTCTCAACGATTACCGATCGACTTCAGCAACACCTCTGAAAACCGCTGAGCAGAATCAGGCCACGTCGGCTGAAGCAGCGCAATGCGCCTTGCACCCATCCCTACCTGGTTGCGCAAGTCGCGACTTTCAATAATCCTTTTAAGCGCGAGCGCCAAGGCAGCTACGTTTCCGGGCTCTACAAGCAAACCCGCCTCAGCGGGCACCGTATCAGGAATCGCGC
>CAIYWO010000038.1 GCA_903929925.1 uncultured beta proteobacterium
CTTTGGCTTTGGCGCTGGGGTCGAGCCTACATTGCATCAGAACTTTGAGGATCGCTTTGATTTTCCACTGGTTGAAATTTGGGGTATGACGGAAATGGTTCGTACACTAGCCGTTAGCTCGGCACCTCGACAAGTGGGATCGCGTGCCTTCGGTAAACAAACACTAGGGCTAGATGTGCGTGTGGCAGATCGTAATGACCAAGATGTTCCCGACAATAGTCCTGGCGAAATGCTCATTCGCCATTCCGAACTTGAACCTAGAAAAGATTTTTTTAGTGGCTATCTCGATGATCCACAAACCACCGAAACGGCTTGGCGCGGTGGGTGGTTTCATACAGGAGACATTGTCACGCGCGATGCCGACGGGATGCTGCACTTTGTAGATCGCGACAAGCACCTCATCCGACGCTCTGGCGAGAACATTTCAGCAGCGGAAGTCGAAGCTACTCTGCAGACACACCCACTAGTGAAGACCGCCGCGATCCTTGCAGTGCCGGACGAGGTGAGGGAACAAGAAGTGCTCGCCTGCGTGAGCCTTAACGCACATACATCTGCAAGCATTTCGAACTTAAGTGTCTTAGAACGCCAACAAATTGCAACGAGCCTCTTTGACCACTGTTATGAGCGACTGGCTTATTACAAAGCACCGGGTTGGCTCTTACTCGTTGATAGCATCCCCACAACGGGTACGCAGAAAATTCAAAAGCACATGATTTTTGCAAATGCGATCGACCCAAGAACTTTAAGGGGAATCTGCGACCTAAGGGCACTTAAGAAGAGAGTGCGCAACACAAGCGGAACTTAGCGGACTTGAAGATGCCTACAAGCCAACGCGCTTGGGGTATTAACCTATGTGCCCGCATTCTTGTTAGTTTTACTCTGAGGCTTACTGCAGAAGGTTCTAACAATATTTCAGAGGAAAAATAATGACAGATGCGAGCCGTGCGGACAATTATCGCGGTGTATTTGACACACGATTAGGGTTTGGCGAAAAACCTGCCGTCATCGTGATCGACTTTGTAAAGGCATACACCACACAGGGGGCACCTTTTTTTGGTCAAGGTGTTGTTGATGCCGTAGATCACTCGATTCCCCTGTTAGTCGCCGCGCGTCGAGCCGGTGCACCCATCTTCTATACGCAAGTGGTCTACCACCCCTCTGGATTAGATGGCGGACTATTTTTTAAGAAGGTGCCTTCGCTCAAGCTTTTTGTGCAAGGCGCACCGCTTGGCGCAATCGATGAGCGCATCACTCCACTGCCATCAGACTTTATTGTCACCAAACAATACCCCAGCAGTTTTTTTGGTACATCACTTGGCTCGACACTAAAGACGTTAGGCATCGACACAACGGTGCTAATTGGTTGCTCAACCAGCGGGTGTGTGCGAGCAACAGCCGTAGATGCGATACAGTACGGCTATCGTGTGATTGTTCCAAAAGAATGTTGTGGTGATCGCCATGACGCTCCTCACGATGCCGCATTGTTTGACATTAACGCAAAGTACGGTGATGTCATGGCAAAGGCGGAAGTCATTTCCTGGCTTGATCAGCTCTCCAACCGCTCAAATGGATAAGCCTGCACTCACCATCCGTCGTGATTGGGCACGTGTAGATGTCAGGGAGATACCTGCCTTGATGCAAGCATCAAGCAGTCAGATCAGCGATGTCACCGCTGGTGCTGCCAATCTCGATTTAGCTCTACGTCGAATGGCGGGCCCAGAGCGTATGGCCGGGCTCGCGCTACCCATCATGACTTCTGTTGATGACAACTTAGCGCCTTATGCCGCGCTCAGCGTAATCAAACCAGGCGATCTTGTAATCGTGACCTGTGCAGCCGCTGGAAAGTGCGCCTTGCTGGGAGATCACATCATCGGTCTCTACAAAAATTCCGGCGCCTCCGGTGTGTTGGTGAATGGCTTTGTACGCGACATAGATGGCCTAAGGAAACTTGATTTACCGGTTTTTGCCCTTGGCACATCTGCGCGCGCGCCCACCAAGCATGGTCCGGGTACGGTGGGCGTCTCGATTGCGATTTCAACTGTGACTATTCAAGCGGGTGATTTTGTTGTGATCGATGAGGATGGTGCTGTGACGATATCCAGCACAGATCTTCAAAACCTAGAGCCAAAGCTCGATGCACTATTTACGCGAGATCGCTTGATACAAGATCGTGTGGCATCAGGTGCAACCGAGCCTCCACACTTTGAAAATCTTTTGAGTCAAGCCGGTGTACGTTGGATCACATGAAAAAGAAAATGCCTCCTCCTTCCAAGGAATTATGGAAAATTACTCTAGCCGAAGCATCTGCTCGTATTCAAGCTGCTAGTTTGTCACCTGTCGAGTTACTTGACGCGTATCTTGATCGCATCGCTGAAGTAGACAGCAAGATTCACTCTTATATTTGTGTCGCGGCCGAGCCAGCACGCAAAGCGGCAAAACTTGCCGAAAGTGAATTGCGCAATGGAATTTGGAAAGGTCCACTTCATGGCATTCCTTTTGCGGTAAAAGACAATTACGATGTGGCTGGAATGCCCGCTACCGCAGGCTCTCGTTTGCGCTTGGCGCACATACCGGAGGTTGATGCGCCGCTTGTCGCTGACCTTAAAGCTGCAGGCGCAGTCCTAATAGGCAAATTGGCAACGTGGGAGTTCGGCACAGGTAACGGAGGCGAATACTTCGATCTACCTTTTCCGCCAGCACGCAACCCTTGGGACGTCGAGAGATTTACGGGAGGTTCGTCGACAGGTGCAGGCGCAGGGGTCGCCGCTGGCACAACCCTTTTCGCTCTGGGCTCCGACACAACAGGCTCGGTGCGACTGCCTGCAGCTGCCTGCGGTGCAGTAGGAATGATCACCACACCTGGACGTCTCTCGACACAGGGAATTCTTCCAAACTGTTGGTCTCTGGATACACCCGGCCCCTTTGCCTGGACGGTTCAGGACTGCGCGATGATTCTTGATACCTTGCTAGGACCACCGCCAACAAACGCTTTACCTCAACCCTCCCTTTCGCGCAGCGTCGGTATGCCGATTTCAGGCCTACGGATTGCCGTTGTTGACGATCCAGGCCCAGGCTTTCCGCAAGCAGACCGACCGTTGCAAAACGGGTTAGACCAAGCGCTAAAGGTTCTTGAAAAGCTTGGTGCGCGTCTCACGTACGTCAAACTTCCTATTCCGGCGGCCGAATGCTTTGCCGCATCTCGCATGATCGGACCCGCAGAAAGTGCCGCCATCCATGAGGATGAACTCAAGCATCACGCAGATCAAATGGGATTTGCCTTACGAGATAAGCTCTTGGCCGGCTCGCTTGTCAGAGCCGTTGACTATCTAGCAGCCCAACGATTGAGACAAGCAATCGCCTCTAGCGTCGACACCCTGCTGCGCGGCTACGACGCCTTAATTACCTTTGGCACATTACATTTGCCGCCACGACTGGGCATTGAACCGGAGATGACGGCCTTCACCGTCGAAACGATGCTGACCCCTTTTAATCTCTCGGGACACCCGGCCTTAGTACAGTGCAATGGTTTCGCAAAGGGATTGCCGCTTAATTGGCAAATCGTTGGAAACCGCGGCGACGAAGCGACAATTCTGCAAATCGCTGGCGCCTATGAAGCTGCAACGCCATGGCGCAATCGGAGACCAACGTTATGAGTAAAAAACGCATCACTAAAACACCCTCAGACGAACAACAAAATGCGCTTCACTCTTTTGCAAAACTACACGGGCTGTCTGAACTAAATCCTGTGTATTTGACGCGTATGCAAGAGTTGACTGCGCCGGTAGCCCTGTTTGGTCAGCAAGTTAGGCGGCTATCCAACAAAGCGGACGGCCCCGCACCCGTGTTTGTTGTGATGACCCGCAATTAGGGGGCTTAAACGAAAAATGAAAAAACTCATCATCGAAGTCCGCGTGAACGAATACGCAATGCGCGACGAGAATCCACATGTGCCATGGACACCCGCAGAAATCGGTCGAGACGCGCGCGCCATACAGGACGCCGGCGCATCGGTGATTCACTTTCACGCCAGAGCCACCAATGGCCTACCGGCGCACGGGCTAGAAGATTATGCTGCACCCATCAGAGAAATTCGGGCGCACTCAGACCTGATGATCAATCCGACACTCGGTCAAATCACCAAAGGTGGAACGCTTGAGCGGATTGCTCACATAGAATCCTTTGCGAAAGATCCAATTCTCAAGCCCGAAATTGTTGGTCTTGATCCGGGCTCAACGAACATAGACGTCTTCCAGTCGGCCGCCAAGCGGTTTGTGTCGAACAATAAAGTCTACGTGAACTCCCATGAAACGCTCATCGCTTTTCTGGAGCGCTTTCGTGAAATTGGCGTCCGCCCTGCTCTGGCGTGCTGGAACATCTCATTTTTGCGGGGTGCAGGTGCCTTAATTGAGTTAGGGCTAGTCCCCGATCCGAGCTATTTTTTACTCGTACATGGTGGAGAAGGACAGCTTGGCGCTCATCCCAATACGCTTGAAGGTCTAAGAGCCTATACAGATCACCTACCCCGTGGATCAGCCGTTGAGTGGTCAATATGCTGTAAGGGTGGAAATCTTTTTACGATTGCCGCAGCTGCGATCGCGCAAGGAGGACATATTGCGATTGGCATCGGAGATTATGCCTATCCTGAATTGGGCTATCCAACAAACGCTGAACTTGTCAGTGAAATTGTCAAGCTGGCGAAGGCAATCGGCCGTGATGTTGCAACGCCCGAGCAAGCGCGACAAATGCTCGGTGTCGACTAAATTAAAGCAGAAACACACATAGGTGAATTCAATGCAACCACAAGTGCTAAGCGCAACTGCTGCAACCAAGACCGCTTTGGAAAATATCGCTAAATACAACCCAACGACTAACGCGATGATTACAGTTCTCGCGGATCAAGCGCTCGCGCGTGCAGCGCAACTCGATGCCTTGCCTGCTCAAGCGCGAGGAGCCCTACATGGCATGGTGATTAATCTAAAAGACAATATCGACTTGGCAGGATGCGTGACAACCGCCGCCTCCGTCATACTGAAAGATAATGTGGCGCAGCACAATGCCTTTATTACTGACCGCCTCCTTGAGGCGGGCGCTATCATTATTGGCAAATCCAATTTGCACGAATGGGTATTTGGTCCGACCAGTCAAAGTAAGCACTTTGGGCCGGTCAAAAATCCTTGGGATCCTGCACGCATCCCAGGCGGCTCGAGCGGCGGCTCGGGCGCCTCTATCGCAGCCGAAATGTGCACGGTTTCAATTGGCAGCGATACGGCAGGCTCAATCAGAATTCCCTCCGCGTTTAACGGACTAGCCGGTTTGCGGCCTTCTGTCGGCAGAATATCTTGCACGGGCAGTGTCGGCGTAAGCCCTCCGTTCGACGTGCTTGGCCCGCTAGGAAAATCCGTATCGGATGTGGCTCGCGTTTTTCAGGTGATTGCGGGGTATGACCCCTTGGATCCAATGTCAATCGATCGGCCTGTACCCAATGCTTTGAGCACGTTAAATGAGAGTGTTCGTGGCAAGCGTATTGGCTTTATGCGCCGTTGGTACTTTGATCACATATCTTCAGAATTACAAGCCGCGATTGAGAATGCGTTAGACGTTTATAAAAGCTTGGGGGTCGAGATCGTCGACGTAGACCTAGGAGATGTTGATCGCGCGCAAGAGATGTTAGGTTTTCGCATAATTTTGGCTGACGCGTTCGAAAAGCATCGAGAACAGCTGGCTCAACGACCGGACGATTATGGCGCGGATATCCAAATGCGACTTGCCATTGGAGGTCGATTAAGCGGACCGGATTACGCCGAAGCGCTGCGCTGGGTCGAGGCCTGGCGACATCGGCTTTCTCGCTTATTCACACAGGTTGACGCAATGTTGTGTCCAACGACGCCCATACTGCCCCCATTAAGAGCCGATCTTGAGTTCGCACAAGCGATTCGTGCGATTCCGAAATTTACTTGCGTCTATGCGGCAGCCGGCGTTCCAAGCCTTGCACTGCCGTGTGGATTTTCGGCAGAAGGCCTGCCCTTGTCTATGGAGCTCGCGGGCCCCGCCTTTGGTGAAGCAGCCATATTGCAGTTAGGCCATGCTTTTCAAGCAGTCACCGCGCATCACCTAACACGGCCAGCGCTTGTTTCGTAGTCTCCCCTAAAGATAGCTCTTGACCCGCTTTTAATTTATGCATTAGATTGAATACGTTCCGAGATGTTTCCTACAACTTTGGAGTAATAAGCCATGCGACCTGCCTCCCTATTGCAATCACTCTTGCTTACCGCCGGTCTATCGATCGCTGCGTTCACTGCCTCAGCGCAGCCAACCATGAAGTTAAAGGTGGCCTCGAACTATCCAGCCACCTCCCTCTTCAGCAAAGTACAACAACACTATTTCGAAGAAGTCACTAAGCGCACAAACGGTCGCGTCACGTTTGAATACTATTACGGCGGCGTATTGCTCAAAGCGTCCGACGTGTATCCGGGACTAAGTCGTGGCGCGGTGGATATCGGGTTTACTGTACCTGCCGCCTTTAACCCTCGCGAGTATCCCTTGGCAGGAGTCACGCTGCCCTTTGTTACGGAAAATGTGCAAGCCGCCAGCTATGCATTTCGCGATTGGTACAACAACACACCTGAGGTCCAGAAAGAGTTTCAACGCAACAACGTTCATCTTCTCCTAGCAATTCCAGCCGCAGAAAACGTGCTGTGGAGCATGAAAAAAGTCACCACGGCCGCAGACCTTAAAGGCATGCGTATTCGCACATTGCTCGGACCTGCCGATGCGCTCGTCGCACTTGGTGCGACAGCGGTCACAGTACCTTACACTGATGCGATCGATTTGCTAACAAGGGGTGGAGTTGATGCGATTTCCACGACACCTTTCGAGCAAGGCGTCAAAGACGGACTCCCTGAAATGGTTAACTATCTGTCTCCTGCCGCGCGCATGGGAATATTTGCCACCGTCATCACTTCCATCAATCTGGATAAGTGGAAGGCAATGCCTAAAGATCTCCAGGAGATCTTTACAAGTGCAGCCAATAACGCCATTAAGTTTTATGCCACTGAGCAAGGCAAAGAGGTAGACGAGTCGGTTGATATCTTGCTCAAAGCTAAAAAAGTTCAAGTCGTTCCGATGGATGCCGCTGAAGAAAAAAGATGGCGTGAAGCGACAAACGATGTGATCGTAAAAAAATACAACGCTCAAGTCGCTCGGGTGGGTGCAGATGGCACAGCACTATTAGCCTCTTACACAGCTTTGGTACGTAAATATGAAAAAGAATACCCCTACGTCACTGGCATCGATCGTTTCGTAGCGCGTAAAAAATGACCTTCAGATCCGCCTGTCAGAAGTTAATTATGACCTCGCGGTCGGTCACGTTGGCTATGGCTGGCGTGACAGGCTTACTCACGATCGTCATGATGCTTGGGGTAGTGCTTGATGCTTTCCTGCGGGGGACCGCAGGTATTGCGGTCTGGGGAGTGCTTGAACTATGTACTCTATTGCTTCTAGCGATGATTTATTTTGGCCTACCGTCGACCCAAAGCGAACGCGAGAACTTTCGTGTCTCGATCATCACAGACTTAATGCCGATGAAAGTCAACCTATTCATCAGTGGCATTTTGTTGTTATTACAAATAGTAGTCTTGGGCTTGCTTTGCTGGTTTACATGGCGTGCTGCAATATTTTCGTTCAACCGTGATGAGGTCTCAATTGGCTTGGTTGAAATTTCGTTGTGGCCACATCGTTTCATGATCGCTATGGGTCTTAGTGTGCTGACCTTCCAGAGCATAGTATCTGGCCTTGATCTTTTGCTAAATGGAAAACATCCATTCGCTCCAGACCAAGCTCTCGAACTCGCGCAAGCTGTCAGGCAACAAAAATTATGAGTCCAGCAGAACACGGATTTTGGTTAGTGGGTGGACTATTCGCCTTGTTGGCACTGGGCTTGCCGATTGCGATGTCTTTACTTGCTTGTGGACTCATAGGCATTTTGGCTGTGCAAGGATGGGGCGCAGCCGACTATTTACTGGGGACGCTACCGTACTCGATATCGGCAGAGTTTGCGTTTATTGTGATCCCGCTGTTTCTGTTTATGGGACACATGGCATTTTCAGCTGGAATCTCTGAGAAGGGATTTCGTGCTGCGACGGTTTGGCTTGGGCATATCCCAGGCGGTCTAGCCATCTCTGCGATTGTGGCCTGTGCGGCCTTTGCGACCGTTTCCGGCTCTTCCATCGCAACGGCCGCGACGATTTCAAGAGTTGCGATTCCAGAACTACTAAAAGCCGGCTATTCCAAGTCGCTTGCAGGCGCCTGCGTGGCAACGGGTGGCACCTTGGGGGTATTGATACCCCCGTCCACCATTATGGTGCTTTACTCCATCGCGACCGAAACGCCCATCCCTGAACTGTTTATGGCGGGAATCATTCCCGGCATTTTGACAGTATTGATTTACGGTCTGGGTATTTACCTAATGGTTAAGCGTGATCCCAAAATGAGCAGTATCACTGTACATGCGCGCACCGGACTCAAAGAGCGTCTCCGCGCCACGTTCATGTCGTGGGAGATTCTTCTACTGTTCGGCATCGTGATGGGTACGCTCTATACGGGGATGGCAACCGCCACTGAGGCTGCCGGGTTTGGCGCACTCGCTGCGTTATTAATTGCGATTTCACGCGGAACAAGTTGGAACGAGATTAAAGAAGGACTGCGGACCTCAGGCTCAAGCACCGCCGCAATATTCTTTCTGATCATAGGCGCCGGGGTATTTAGTGCGGCCCTTGCCACCACACAAATACCTCAGAGCCTTTCTGTTTGGGTGGCGAGCTTAAATCTACATCCCACGGTCTTACTAATCTGCCTTTTAGTTCCCTTTTTGATTTTGGGTTGTTTTGTTGACGCCGCCTCAATGGTGCTACTGACAATGCCGGTTATTTTTCCAATCGTAAAGCAAGCTGGGATTGATCCCATTTTGTTTGGGATTCTCGTTGTAAAAATGACCGAGATCGGCAACATTACCCCACCGGTAGGACTCAACGTATTTGTAGTGGCTACTACCAATCCGGTTCTGACGATTAGAGAAATTTTTAAAGGCATCACGCCATTTTTCTTTATGGAACTGTTGGTTGTGGCACTTCTAATCGCCTTCCCAAGTATTACTCTCATCGCTGTTCGATAGAGCGTGCGGCTTCTTCAAGGACTCTAAATGACTAAAGCATATTTGATGGGCCACATTACCGTGACGAACCCTGAGGAATACAAAAAATACTCTGCGGCCGTTCCCGCAACGATTGAAAAGCATGGTGGAAAGTATCTTGTCCGCGGTGGCTCAAGCACCCAGCGAGAAGGAGAGACGTTGCGTGACAGACATGTCATCGTTGAGTTTCCGAGTAGACAAGCGCTCGATACTTGGTACGACAGCCCTGAATATCAGGCCATATTGCATCTCCGCACCGATAACTCTATCGGTCAGATCGTGCTGGTGGATGGGCTTTGACGAAACCGATTTTTTTATTTGGGATTTAGCTTTTCGTGCGACCCAGTGCGCTCAGGCTCAGGTGACCAAGCCCGCGGTCTGGGTGCTAGCCAAATAACGACCGCACCTACAAAAAAGGCAAAAGCAACGATCGCCATGATTGTATTTGTAGCGATCATTAAACTTTGAGCATTCAATAGTCGATCCATCATGGAATGAACTTTGTCGCTTTCTACACCACTTTGAACCAACGCTTTGAATAAGCTACCGTCCGCGTCAATAGATCCAACCAGCTCAGCATAAGCCGTCGTTGTATAGTCCTCCCACCCTGTTGTCATGACTGAAATAGCAAATGCTGCCAATAAGGTCCTTGAGAAATTCAGTAGACCCGCTGCCGACGCCGTCTCATTAGAATTCACGCTCGCTAAAGCCATGCCAGACACAGAAATAAAAAAGAATGGCATACCAAGCCCCATAATCATCAGCGGGAATGCGATATCCCAGTAGCTAAAGTCTGTGCTACCCATACACCGCAACGCCGTCACACCGGATAGCCAAACTAAGCCGCCGCTAATTAACTTTCTACGATCCACCTTAATCGCAAGTCTTGCAACGAAAGGGGCCATACAAAGCGAGAATAGTCCCGTCCACCCTATCGTTCTGCCCGCCTGGCTTGCGGTGTAATCCATATTCACTTGGAGCCAAAGTGGCGTCAGCACGTTGAGCGTCATAAACGAAGAGTATCCAATGCTCATCGCTAACACTGCAACCCAAAATGCCCTGTGGCGAAACACTTTCAAATCGACAATTGGATGGGCGACATTTAGCTCCCAAATTAAAAAGGCAGCAAATCCAATCAACGAAAGGACCGCAAGCGCGGTGATGGTTGTCGAGGCGAACCAGTCACTTTCCTTTCCGGTGTCTAGCATGATCTGCAAAGCAGTGACCCAGATGATCAACAGGACAAGGCCAACGACATCAATCGGTAGTTGCCTACGCGGGAGCTCATACCGTGTCAACAAATTGATAGAGAAATACACCACCACAATGCCTAGAGGAATATTAATAAAGAATATCCAGGACCAAGACCAGTGTTCACAGATCCAGCCGCCTAGGACTGGCCCCGTGATTGGCGCAAGCAGTGTCGTCATCGACCATAGCGTGATCGCCGCTCCAGCCTGCTCTTTAGGGAATATGCGTAACAGTAAGGTTTGAGAGAGCGGCATTAATGGACCACCAGCAAAGCCCTGCAGCACTCTAGCTGCGACCAGCATCGATAACGATGTGGCGAGACCGCAAAAAATTGAAAAGAGTACAAAAAGACTCGTAGCCGAAATAAACGTACGAACCAACCCGAACCGCGCGGTCAACCATCCCGTCAAAGGTAATACGATTGCCTCGGCGACCGCATAGGAAGTGATCACCCAAGTGCCCTGAGTCGTTGTTGCGCCTAGGCTGCCAGCGATGTTGGGGATCGATACGTTGGCGATAGTCATGTCCAAGACCACCATGAAGTTCGCGCCAGCAATCACCACCGCCGCAGCCCAGAGACGGAATCCGCTTAAAGGTGCCACGCTGCTCTGATCCATTAGCCTACCAATCGACTATTTGTCGCTAGCATCAACATTGATACGAACTGTCATTGATAAGCCGACCGTTAATGGGTGAGCCTTCAATTCGGTCGAATCCAGTTTTATCCGGACGGGCACTCGCTGTACGACCTTGATCCAGTTTCCCGTCGCATTCTGTGCAGGGATGATGGCGAAGGCAGCACCTGTGCCTGCTGCAAAACCCTCCACACGCCCCTTAAACACGACCTGCGACCCGTACAAATCAGAGGTAACTTTGACCGCTTGTCCAACTTTAATCTTAGATAGTTGCACTTCTTTAAAATTGGCATTGACATGCATTTCATCGACCGGAACGATCACTAAAACCGACTGACCAATATGCACACGTTGGCCACCCTGAATCTGTAATTTGGATACAACACCCGGCACTGATGCGCGTATCTCCGTACGGCGGTGATTAATCTGTGCTTGTTCAAGCTTCGCTCGGGCAAGCATCACCTCTGGGTGCGAAGAAACAGTCGTTCCCGTAATCAACGTGACGTTCATGTTTCTTTCGGCTTTTGCAGAGGCGAGATTTGCCTCAGACAATGTCAGATTAGCTTGAGCTAACGCTAGCTCCGCTTGGGCCGTGACCGCGGAGCTCTCGGCACGCGTCAATTCCTCTCCGGATACAGAGCCCGTTTTCTCAAGTGCCTTACGTCGAGCAAAGTCCACGGACATACGTCGCTCTACGGCCATGGCTGATTCGACTTGCGCCCTTGCACCCCGGGCCTCAGCCTCACGAGCAAGTACCTTAGCCGCGAGCAACTCGTCACGTACAAAATATCCTTCCACACGACGGAGGGCGAGATCAAGATCCGACTGTGCCTGCTTAACTGTCAACAGCGTATCTGCATCGTCAATCAGCGCGAGAATGTCTCCCGCCTTAACTCGTTGTGTGTCATGAACCCTGACTTCTTTGACCGTACCCTCAACCGCTGTCGTAACCTGAGACAACTCGACCGCTGTATAAGCATTATCAGTGACGACAAACTGCGAGGAGTAGAACAGCCAATACGCGAGCCAACTTACGCCAGAAATAATCACCAAGGCTGCTAATCGCAGGAACCACAAATTACGCCTTGATCTATTGCCATCGGCCTTAGGGTCTATAGCTGCATCGGGACTAGTTGTTGTCATTATTCTATTTATTCGCAATTGAAGACGGCGGGTATTGTTGATATCCGCCACCAAGCACCCTAATGAGTAAGACATCCAACAATAGCCTACGCGCGGTTAACTCAGTCACTGACCTCAAGCTTGTCAGCATGATGTCTTCAGCGATCAGCACCTCGATGTAGTTAGATAGTCCGCCACGATATCTGCCTGCGATCATGGTGAATGCCTCCCGCGCAGCGACCAAACCAAGCTCGGCTTGCTCTAGCTGCCCAGTCAACGCTCTGATGCTAGTGATCGCATCTCCTACTTCTTGTAATGCATTCGTCAACGTACGATTGTAACTAGCCACTGACTCATCATAGCTAGCCTGCGCTACCCTGAGTTCGCCCTGCAGGCGCCCACCGGTAAAAATCGGTAGTGATATTGCGGGGCCCGCAGCACCGAACTGAGATCCGCCTTGGCTCAGCCGATCTAACCCAAGAGACTGAACACCAACAAAAGCTGCGAGATTGATGTTCGGGTAGAAATCTGCCTGCCTTTGATCTATACGCAAAGAAAGTGCTTGTATCTGCATACGCGCGGCAACAATATCTGGTCGCCGACCCAATAGATCCATTGCAAGATTTTCTGGCAGCCCGCTTTTCATGGGAGGTACGGCTTTGGGCGCACCAATCAATCGTCCACGGTCGGGGCCTGCACCTACAAGAGCGGCGATACGATTACGCTGTAAATCAATCTGTTCCGCCACAAGTAATAGCTCAGTTTTAGCCTGAGCCCGTTTTGAATCAGCCTCCCGCACGCTAGCCAGTGTTTCGAGCCCGTGATCAAAACGCCCTTTAAACAAAGTCGATGTTTTGGTCCGAATCTCTACGGCTCGTTGACTAGTTACCTGTTGAGCAAATAAGCGAGCGAGCTCAGCGTAGGAGGCTGCCAGAGCAGTCGTCAACACCAATACGGCTTGCGCGTGCTCGGCCTCGCTCGCCTGAAGTTCGGAGGTTGCTGCCGCGAGTGCGGCGCGATATTTCCCCCAAAAATCTATCTCCCAATTCATACTCAAGGCAGCCTGTGCAACTTGATTCCAACCGCGCAAGACTGTTGCGTCGGGAGTTAGATAGTTGTAACTAAGACGTTGCGTACCGGCGGCCGCTGCAGCATTTATTTGTGGTTGAAGTGGTGCACCAGCCACCTGTGTGTATGCCTGAGCTCGATTCAAGCGAGCCTGCGCGATAGCCAGGGTCGGTGAGTTTCTTAAAGCCTCTTCCATCAATTGATTGAGTTGTATATCACCGTAATTCCGCCACCAGTTCATCATTGGCCATTTCATGACCGGGGCGGTAAAGGTGGTGTCCGTTGCAAAATCAGGAGGCAACTTTTGAACCATGCGATTGGTTTCTGGAGGGAAGGGAGCGCAAGCAGTTAAAAACAAGAGGGCTAACGAGCCTAAGACACGATAGTTTCTTTTTGCGTTGGCACAGTTACCCATCCGCCGTCCTAGCATTTCTTTGGCCTACTGTTCATCACGTATGATTCTCGCTTAGCCATCCCCGCACGCGTGACGCCAGCTGATCAGGTTCTTCCATCGGCATCATGTGGCCGCAGTGCTCAAGCACCACCAACTTAGCTTGTGCGGCTTCGGCCATTTCGTTGGACTCATCTAGCGACCTTAACCGGTCCTGGTCAGCTGTGACAACTAGCACTGGGCATTGGATACCTCGCATATCCTCAAGATCTGATTTGCGGTCCAACGCAGAAAGACGGGCAAACACTTCTGCACCGAGCCGGGTACCCATGTCTTTCATTCTTTGTATTAAAGCTTCATCCTCAGCTCGACTGGTATGGACGGCACGCACCAGCGCTGCACGACTCATGCCACGAAACATTTTGTTCGTCGTGGGGCCAGATACAGAAGGACCACTAGGTCTTGTTGACGTACCCACAAGTACTAAAGCTTGAACGCGTCCAGGCGCTTGATACAGCATGTGACGGGCAATGTAGCCACCTAACGAAAATCCCATTAACGTAAAGCGCTCCGGACAACGCTTCAAGTTGCTGGCGGCCAGCTCTTGAAGTGTTGATCCCTCTCGAAAGTCCGCATACATAATGTTGTAGTCTGAGAAATGCGGAACGACATCACGCCATAAGTCATGATCCGTCATAAATCCCGGTGCGAAGACAATCGTTGGCTTATTACTATCCACCCACTACTCCGTGATGATTAAGTGCGATCCAGTATAAGGTTGATCTCATCTATGATCTGAGCGATATCTGCATTTGGATTCGCTGCCGTGTGCCGGATCCATTTTTCATTATTAATCGTGACTGTCGATGCAATACCAACCGGTAATTGTTTGATGATCTGCTCGACCAGATGCACCTGACGTGGTCTCCAGACTACGATCGCAGTTTGAGGTTGCCCAAGCAGCTCGGCTCGAAAATCCTTAGACAAATGTTGGGCCAAGGTATCCGCCATTTGCACACAGTGCTCGATACGTTTTGCGAGACCCGCCCTGCCCCAACTCCAAAGCATCGCTAACAAGGGGATTGCGGTTGCTCCGTGTGAGCCAAGCAACCCGATGTTAGGTTCGCTGAGGTAGGAGCCTCCGAAGCTGATCGCCTCATGTGCTTTCGCGACGTTCCGAAACATGATTAGCGCAGACTCCTTGGGCTGAAACAGCCACTTGTGGGACGAGACTGCAACGGAGTCTGCATGCTCGATACCTGACAAGCGATTCGCATAACAGGTTAAGCGCAAGGGTCCACCCCAGGCCGCATCCACATGCGTCCACGCAGCACGGCCAGCAAGACCGAGCGAATCCAATGCGCCGACGCTCGTTGTACCTGATGTAAGCACTAAGGCAGACCGGCTTAAATCTTTGGGCAAATCTTGAGGACACAAGGCTCCAGTCGAATCAACTCTAACCGCTCTAAATGCCAAGCCAAGTATGTGCGCCGCCTTTTTTATAGAAAGGTGTGCGGCCTCCGAAGCAACAATCTCCTTAACATCAGCACATTCACGCGCTGCCCAACAAGCAGTCAAATTTGCTGCGGACGAACCAGGCGTCATATGCCCGCCCTGCATGCCGAAATACGGACAAAGCCAGTCAAGAACCGTTTCTTCCATTTGTCTTGCAACGGGCGCTGTCTCGGGATGCAGTAGGTTCTGATTAAGCGAAGCGTTCCATAAGGTCGTCGCCCAGGTTACCCATGGGGTAGGCGGATCCTTATGCGCAAACGCTTTGGCGTCGCCCAGGTGCATCGCACCACCCAGCACGGAAGGCGCCAGGCGCTCCAGTGTCTTTAACGAACCGACGCCGTCTTCAGGAAGCTTAGGCGGGACCACTACACGAGAGTCCGGCGCAAATTGCTGGCCCATCAGTTCGACCGCATAACGCAGAGCCTGCGCGTCGAATAAAAATTCCTTGTCTAACGGTTCCAACATTTACGTTCAGCTACGCCGCTACGGCCTGTCGAATGAACTGCTCCAAGGAAGGTGCAGGTAAAGCGCCGCTCACACGATTGACCTCTTTTCCCTTTACATACGCCGCCAGCGTGGGAATCGAACGAATATTGAGTCGTTGAGACAAACCTTGGTTTTCCTCTGTATTAATTTTTATGTGTAATGCTTGATTCGCGTGCTTTGCAGCGCTTGCCTGAAAGGTTGGAGCGAACATTTTGCAAGGGCCACACCAAGAGGCCCAGAAATCAGCAATAACCGGCAAGGGGGACTGCGTCATGAGTTCGCCAAAGGTTTGCTCATCCACATCAATCGGCGCTGACAGAAGATCCCCTTTACAGGCGCCACAAATTGGCCCACTTGCTAACCGATCGATCGGAAGTTGATTAACTTTTTGGCAATGGGGGCAGGAAATCTTCATTAGGGTCTCGATTAAAAGATAAACTAAACATCGATATATTCCATAGTACAGCGATGCGCAGCCTACCGAAAGCTCACATATAGCCTCCTGCCTTACGCTAGGTGAAAGCACAAAATGAAAACACGATCAGTAAAAATTGTCTTGGCAGGGTTAGCATTTGCGATTTGCTCTTGCGGACTAACACAAACCCTTGACCCTAAATCGGTCGAGCTCGCCAAGACTGTCCCTATCGCCGACATTCATTCGCACACCTACATACTTAATGGGCCCGCTAGCGCAGAGGTCGTTAAGCGAATGAGTACAAACAACGTCCGCTGGGCCGGCGGAGTCGGTGATCTTCGGGGTGATATTGCTGATGCACTCAAAGGCCGACACATACCGGCTGCAGGGCAACGCGAATTCGCTGAAACCTTTATTCGTCAAGGACCAAGCGCTCTCGTTCAGACTGAAAACGTTTATTTCCGGGACCTCTTTCGTGATGCGCATGATATGTTCGCAAAAGGCATCATCAAGGGGTTCGGTGAGCTGCACACAAACAATAATCCAAGCGGCCCTCCACCATTTCGTCGCACAATCAAAACCGACAACCCCGTCATAAGAAAGTTTTACGGAATTGCCAATGAGTTTGGCGGTTTCGTACAGCTCCACACGCAGCATAATGCAGAGTTCACAGAGGACATTCTGCGCCTATCTGCGGACTTCCCTAATACGACAACAATACTTTCACACTGCTTGCCGCTAGGACAACCCGAGGATCTAGCTTATTTGTTTGAGCAACGCAAAAATATCGTGTGCGAGATGTCAGCACAAGGTGAACTCCATAATCGCCTTGCCCGCATAAACCGTCGCGGTCGCGTATACGATTCGAACGGGATCCGACCGAAGTGGAAGGCATTGGTCGAAGAGTTCCCTGATCGCATCATGCTCGGATCGGACACCTGCTGCGGTTGGGATGCGTATTACGACGAGGCAATCGCAGAGATACGCACGAACTTTCTCCCCTACTTGCGATCCGACGTCATCGAACAAGTGGCATATAAAAATGCGCTCCGAATATTTAAGCTTGACGCCGGCATGTGAACTCCCAGCCAGCAAAAAGAGCTCCTAAAAGTTACGCATATAGCAAAAAGCTATTATTAATATTGATAAATACAATTTATCTATAACGGTGCTGTCACACTAAACTGCCATAGTCTTGTTTGATAGTCAGCTAAACATGATGTCAAAAACATCGCTCTGACAATCACAACCGACCAAGAAGTTCAACTCATTGAAAGGATTGAAAAATGGCCACATTAAAAGGTAGCAAAACCGAACAGAGCCTCAAAGACGCATTTGCAGGCGAATCACAGGCAAACCGCCGTTATTTGTACTTCGCAAACATGTGCGACATCGCTGGTGAGAACGACACCGCTGCACTGTTTCGCTCAACAGCAGAAGGCGAAACTGGCCATGCACACGGCCACATGGAGTTCCTGATCAACGGTGGTGCAGGTGAGCCCGGTACCGGCATGCCCGGCCGTACACCAAGAGAAGCTCTGGAAGCTGCAATCCACGGTGAAACACACGAGTACACCGACATGTATCCAGGCATGGCAAAGATTGCTCGTGACGAAGGCTTTGACGAAATCGCCGACTGGTTCGAAACACTGGCCAAGGCTGAGCGTTCACACGCAAACCGCTATACAAAGGCTCTCGCAGCACTAGAAGCCTAATCTACCTAGCACTCGGTAGAGCATCAAGATTTCCCGCGACCTTCAGGTCGCGGGATTTCCATTTCATATAAATAAACCAAGCAGATATCATCAAAAAGGTTGATTGCCATGAGCCAGCGTGAAGGTAACCTAGAAGCTCCAACTAGACATCCCCTTGACTGGACAAATCCCGACTTCTACAACGAGGACTCGCTCAATAAAGAGCTCGAGCGCGTTTTTGATATCTGTCATGGTTGCCGCCGCTGCGTAAGTTTGTGCGGATCGTTCCCAACGCTATTTGACTTAGTCGACGCCACTGAAGATGGTGAAGTGCACGGCGTCGACAAGAAAGACTACGACAAGGTCGTTGATCAGTGCTACCTGTGCGACCTTTGCTACATGACAAAGTGTCCATACACCCCGCCTCATGAATGGAACCTTGACTTCCCCCACCTCATGCTGCGTGCCAAAGCGATCAAGCACAAGAAAGGTGAAACAACGTTCCGCGATAACCTTTTGTCATCCACAGACAAGATGGGGATGTTTGCTGGGATTCCAATCGTCACCGAAGCAGTGAACGCGGTGAATCGAACAAAAGCGATGCGCTCCGTCATGGAGAAGACACTCGGTGTTGACGAAAACGCCTGGATTCCTGAATATGCACCGAAAAAATTCAAGCAAATCGCCAAAGCATCGTCTGATTGGCCAGTCAAGGACGGCGTAAAAACTCCCGGTAAAGTCGCTGTCTACGCCACCTGTTTCATTAACTACAACGAGCCTGGCATCGGGCAAGACCTATTAAAGCTACTCGCCCACAACGAAATCCCCTACACCTTGGTCGACAAGGAAGCTTGTTGCGGCATGCCAAAGCTTGAGCTGGGTGACTTAGAGTCCGTGGCAAAAAATAAAGACATCAACATTCCTCAACTAGTCAAATTGGCGAAGCAAGGGTACGCAATCGTGACACCTATCCCGTCATGTACCTTGATGTTTAAACAAGAGCTACCGCTGATGTTCCCTAACGAAGAGGATGTGCAGCTCGTTAAAGAGGCGATGTGGGATCCTTTTGAATATTTCATCGCTCGCAACAAGGATGGCTTATTGAAAACTGACTTCCAAACCGAACTAGGTAAAGTCAGTTACCACGTTCCTTGTCACCTTCGCGTCCAAAACGTAGGCAAGAAAACCGCAGAAACCTTGCAAATGATTCCCGGAACAGAGGTACATGTCGTGGAGCGCTGCTCAGGACATGCGGGCACATGGGGCGTGAAAAAAGAATTTCACGAAACGGCCATGAAGATCGGAAAACCTGTATTTAAAAATATGGTCAGTACAGAGCCCGACTACATCAGCTCGGACTGTCAGCTAGCAGGTCATCATATCGAGCAGGGTATGGAAGAAGGCGGCATGAAAAAGTCTCAAATGGTGCATCCAATTTCATTGCTGGCCAAAGCCTACAACCTTTAATTTAATCATCAAGAAATTTGCTAGAGATCATCATGGGAAAAATTCAGCGCGAAGAACTATTAAGTCTAGAAGCTTATTACAAAGCCAGACCGGAAATGCGCCAGCGCGCCATTGCTGAGCGCAAAAAGAGAACGGTCATTCTGGGTGAACATCTCAATCTAATTTTTGAAAACAAATACTTGATGCAATATCAAATACAAGAGATGCTCCGCGTAGAAAAAATCTTCGAAGATGAAAGTATCCAAGAAGAGATGGAGACCTACAACGCGCTCGTGCCGGACGGCAGTAACTTCAAAGTAACAATGAAGCTTGAGTACACCAACGAAGTGGACCGGAAGGTGGCCTTGGCCAAGCTAATTGGTATTGAGCATCGTGTGTTCATTGAAGTGGAAGGTCAACCACGGGTATATGCGATTGCCAACGAAGATTTGGATCGATCAACCGCAGAGAAGACATCTTCCGTCCATTTCTTAAGGTTTGAATTGACGGATGCGATGAAGAAGGCGCTGAAGGTCGGTGCGCAAATCAAAGTCGGCTGCGATCATAAAGAGTACCCCTCTCACGTCGAGACGCTACCTGCCGAGACGCTCGCATCGTTAGTAGAAGATTTAAGTTAATCGATAAATATCCCACTAAGTTGCAATATTTTAGTTGCAACTTTTGGGTCGCATGCTAATTTTAGTTGCACAAAGAGGAATAGCATCGCTGTAAACAACAATGGCGTGTGCAGTCGATAGCATCCCTGCAAATCTTGATCAATGATCACGAGCTTGATGACGACACGGCCCACCAAGGCTTGAGGCCGCTGATATTTAAATAGCTAGCCAATACAGCGGGATTGTTAAACATGCCATCCCGCTGTATTGTTGCTTATCTATCTATCCGCTGGAACTCACATGTCTGCCGCTATCGAATCCTTTAATCTGCCAACCTCGGATGCCGGTGTCAGTATCGTGGGGCGCAAGCGTGGATCTGGACCTGCGCTCTTATTACTGCACGGCAACCCACTCACCCAGATGAGCTGGGACCGTATCGCGCCTCGTCTGGCGGAACACTTCACAGTCGTCACCACCGATCTGCGCGGCTACGGAGACAGCGGTAAACCTGACGGCCTGCCTGACAGCAGCAACTATTCCTTCAGACGTATGGCGCAGGATCAAGTTGAGGTCATGGCGCAACTGGGGTTCACAAGCTTTGCCTTGGCGGGACACGATCGCGGTGCACGTACAGCCTTTCGTCTTGCGATGGATCATCCCGATAAGGTTACGCGTGTCGCGTTTCTGGATATCCTCCCGACGCACTGCGTCTTCAAGGATATTCAAGCGCAGATGGCGATGGATCTGTATCAC
>CAIYWO010000039.1 GCA_903929925.1 uncultured beta proteobacterium
ATATGCAAAAGAGTCTTGTGACGCGAATCGTTCGACGCATTACAGCGCCTGACATTACACAGCGTTGGGAAACCGTATCCAAGGCGAAAGGCGAAGAGGCAGACGAGATCGAGACCGTCGCGCCAGTCAATGAGCCAACTCTGGTACCACCTATGTGGCAAAACCCTTCGCTCACACCAGTACCCGTTTCGGTCAACCCGCAATAGGTTGGGCGCTGGGTGGATCCTGAACGCCTCATAGAGAACCTCAGTCGCCCAGGCGCAAGCCTGGCGGCTCTTTACGTCGTCGTTGGTGATGATCCCCTCCTAACAATCGAGGCCGCTGACGCGTTACGCGGCATTGCTAAGGCGGCCGGCTACCTGGAACGCACTTCATTCTTAATGGATGCGCGTAGCGACTGGAGTACGCTAAGCGTATCGAGCCAAAGTGGCTCATTATTTGGTGACAAACAACTCGTCGAATTAGCGCTACCTACAGGCAAGCCCGGCAAGCAAGGGGCAGATGCCCTCATCGCTCTTGCTGCACGTTGCAGCGGGGTAGCCGACGGGGATGTACTCACAATTGTGTCTTTGCCAAGACTGGATAAGACGACTCGGGACAGTAAGTGGGCTTCAGCCCTACTTAATGCGGGCACGGTACTGGACATGCCAAATATCGAGCGTGCACAGCTACCCCAATGGATCGCCAAGCGGCTTGCGAAACAATCACAACAAGCTACGCCAGAAATATTGAACTGGCTCGCAGACAAAGTTGAGGGCAATTTATTAGCCGCCCACCAAGAGATTCTCAAACTCGGTCTACTGTTTGAACCAGGAATGCTGGATGCAACAGAGGTCGAACAGGCCGTTATGAATGTCGCACGGTATAACGTCTTTGGTTTGCGCGATGCGATGTTATCTGGCGATGTGCCGAGAATGTTGCGCATGATGTCGGGCCTGAAGGCCGAGGGCGAAGCCTTACCGCTTGTGCTCTGGGCGGTGGGCGAAGAGATTCGCTCACTTGCCCGCGTGGCACAGGCTACCGCCACAGGACAAGATATGTCGAGCGTGCTACGCTCACAGCGTATTTTTGGACAACATGAGCGTCTTGCACGCGAGGCGATTGCGCGGGTTCCGGCGCGCAGCTGGCCTGCCGCTGTTCAGCACGCGCACGAAGTCGATCGTTTAATCAAGGGCTTGCAAGTTACAGGTCGCCTACAAGACCCCTGGGAAGAAATGAGTCGCTTAGCGATGCGCGTGGCCGTCTCGCCCGCAAGATCTTAACGAGTACTTTAATCATGACGATACAAGAATCGATGCAGCAGATTGGGCAACAGGCGCGCGCAGCCTCGCACGCCATGCTGCGCGCGAATGATCAACAGAAAGCCCTTGCACTTGAGGCGATGGCGCAAGCGCTCGGTGCGCAGCGCAGTGCATTGCAAGCTGCGAACAAGATCGATCTTGAGGCGGGTCGTGCCAAGCAACTGACCGCTCCACTACTCGATCGCTTGACCCTATCCGACCGCAGCATCGACACGATGATCGCTGGCTTGCGTCAAATAGCCAGCATGCCTGATCCCGTTGGTAGTCTGACGGCAACTACCGTGCGCCCAAATGGGATGCAAGTGGCACAGATGCGAGTCCCCCTAGGCGTGATTGGGATTATTTACGAGTCACGTCCAAACGTAACGATTGATGCTGCGGCACTCTGTCTGAAGTCTGGAAACGCCACTATTTTGCGAGGCGGGAGCGAAGCCCTACAGTCAAATCTGGCACTAGGCAAAATTATTCAACAGGGCCTCCACGCCGCGGGGCTCCCTGAACACGCAGTGCAAGTTGTCGACACGCCAGATCGCGCCGCCGTTGGCGCGATGATCACAATGATCGACCACATAGACGTCATCATTCCACGTGGAGGCAAGGATTTGATCAAGCGACTCGCCGAGGAAGCGCGTGTTCCTTTGATCAAGCATCTAGATGGCAACTGCCATGTCTATGTGGATAATCACGCAGACTTACAAAAGGCGGCGGACATCGCGTTCAATGCAAAGACCTATCGCTATGGCGTTTGTGGTTCCATGGAAACTTTGTTGGTGCATAAAGATATCGCCGCAAGTTTTTTGCCTGCTATGGGTAGCCGCTTTGTGGCGCACGGGGTAGAGCTGCGCGCCTGCTCCCGCGGACAGGCGCTTCTACCCTCTGCTCTGCTCGCCACCGACGATGACTGGGCAACGGAATATCTTGGTCCGATTCTGGCAGTTCGCGTGGTGGACTCAATCTCGGACGCTATCGCCCACATCACACGCTGGGGCTCTGGGCACACCGACTCAATCGTGACTGAACACATACAGGCGGCGCAGCAGTTCCAGCGCGAAGTCGACTCAAGCTCCGTCTATGTCAATTTGCCAACCTGTTTTGCTGACGGCTTTGAGTATGGCTTAGGCGCTGAAATCGGCATCTCAACAAACCGCTTGCACGCCCGCGGTCCGGTTGGCTTGGAAGGGCTCACAACACTCAAGTGGGTATTGCAAGGTAACGGACAAATCCGGGGATAGGACTCGCACCATGCTTTGGATCAAAACGTTTCATATTGTGTTTGTTGCCTCGTGGTTCGCTGGACTGTTTTATTTACCTCGCATATTTGTGAATATGGCACAGACACAGGACGCACACACTCAACAAGTGTTACTCGGTATGTCGCGTCGGCTATTTCGTTTCATGACCATCCTCGCTGTTCCGGCAGTGCTCTTAGGTCTCTGGCTCTATATCGGGTATGGCATCGGACGTGGGCCTGGTAACGGCTGGATGCATGCCAAGTTAGTACTCGTTGTATTGGCACTTGGCTAC
>CAIYWO010000040.1 GCA_903929925.1 uncultured beta proteobacterium
CACACTCTATAATTGAGCCGTCTCCAGTCACTTTTTTCGGAATGCACATCATGTCAGATCTAAAATTGCGCCTCGCGAATGCTGTAAAAGATGCCATGCGCGCTAAAGCCTCTGAACGCCTCAGCACCTTGCGTTTTTTGCAAGCTGCGATCAAGCAACGCGAAATCGATGAACGCAAAGAATTAAGTGATGCAGAGGTTGTCGCCATCATTGAAAAGCAAGTCAAGCAACGCAAGGAATCTATCGCTGCGTTCGAACAGGCAGGACGAACCGAAACCGCCGCACAAGAAACAGCTGAAATGGCTGTCTTAAAGGAATTCCTGCCCCGGGCAGCAAGTGAGGCTGACATTGCAGCAGCGATCGACGCCGCGCTCGCAGAGGTGCAAGCGCAGGGTGTGACTGGCGCGCCCGCTATGGGCAAGGTCATGGCTATTTTGAAACAAGCGCTCGCAGGACGCGCAGATATGTCTGCGCTTTCCGCTCAAGTCAAAGCAAAGCTCAGTTAACGCGTGGAGGCGGCTACGCCTTCACTTTCAACACCTTAAACGCAGCGGAAGCTTTAGCTATCAACTTCCCGCTCGTATCCAGAATTTCGCCTTCACAAAAAGCAATCGAGGCGCCGCGTCTGATACAACGCGCCTCGATGGTGAGATCTGTCATGGCGGGCTCGATACAGCTCGTGTGCATATCAATCGTTGCCATCCCAATCCCTAACGGATCGTTCGCCCGACCGGCTGCACTCAGCGTGAAGTCAAGGATACTCATGAGTGCGCCGCCATGGATATGACCACGGCTATTTAACAACTCATTGCGCATACGCAGACGCGTAATCGCACGATCGTTCTCGCACAAGACCGGTTCAAGCTGCAGAAAATCAAGATAGGGAATCTCGAGTCCGAAATATTTTTTGGGGGTGATTGAAGATGACACAGTTGCTCTACGATAAAAAACGGTCTGACTAAATAAATTAACGAGATGTCGCGAAATTAGCGAGGCGTCGCACGCGGCATGTAACTTGAGCAGGTAGGCACACCAAATTGCATCACCTCATGTAACGCGGAAAGTGATGCGCGGTTCCACATATTCATGCCCATGACCATTGCGACGACCTCAGTATTACGCTCCCCCAGAGCGCGTATATCTACCTGTGCATACGGTGTCGAACCTAGAATTCCGGTTACCCAAACGCGCGCCGTTCCACTCGCTTGATCAATCGAGGACTTGACGGGAAACTCTCCATCAGCGCTCCAGCATTCTTTGGCTTGTGCCTGCGCGCGTGCGAAGACCTCCTGAAAGGACACAGGGACCGTAAAGCTATCTTTAGGCGAGCTTGACGCATCTATCCCTAAACAACCGCTCAACACAATGGGGCCAATCAGAGTGAGCCAGTGTCGTTTCATCTTGAGTTCCTTGGCGCTGCCCAGCAGCCGTTAAAGGTTGCATAATACGCTGAGAATTTTAACTATATTTGTGGCGCACCATGACCAACCTCATTCCGACACCCCGCTTCTGGCGCTTGGTCGCGGCCGCGCTCGGTCTAACTGCGGTCGCCTTAGCCGCCGTAGCAGCCCATGCGATCGCAGACCCCAAGGCTGCACTGTCTGTAGAGCGTGCCGCAATCATGCAACTCATCCACGCGGTCTTGCTCCTGTATGTCGCGGGCTTGACTGGCGTATTTTCTAGCCTCGCACGGTGGTCAACCCTGATCGGACTCACGCTGTTTTGTGGCGGAATCTACGCAAAATACCTACTAGGGTTGGCCTCCGCCGGCAGCGTAGCGCCTATTGGCGGGATGGCCATGATGCTTGGTTGGCTGCTACTCGGGCTATCGAGCCTCACCAAGGACAACTGAGGTCAAAGCCTTACCCTTAAAACAAGTCCATACAACAGTGGTACAAAGCTATTTCACAATTTTTTAACTACCAAAATATCGCATATGAGCATACGAGACAAAGCCTATATCGTTGGCGCCTACGAGCATCCGACACGTAAAGCACCGGACAAATCCGTTGCACAACTACATGCAGAGTCTGCGCGTGGCGCACTAGAGGACGCAGGGCTGACCCTGAACGACATCGATGGCTACTTCTGCGCCGGAGACGCGCCAGGGCTAGGCATGCTCAACATGGCAGACTACATGGGACTCACCAAGCTGCGCCATGTCGACTCCACCGAAACCGGTGGCTGCTCATACCTCATCCACGTATCGCATGCAGCTCAGGCAATCGCAGCGGGCAAATGTGATGTCGCACTTGTGACGCTCGCAGGCCGTCCACGCTCGGCTGGCTCCTCTGGCCTTCAACCCCGCAATTGGGGCTCGGATCTGCCAGATGTTCCGTTCGAAGCTCCTTTTGGCTCAGTGACTGTCAACAGCTACGCAATGGTTGCTGCGCGTCACATGTACGAGTTCGGTACGACGGCAGAGCAGCTCGCTTGGGTCAAGGTTGCGGCCTCGCATCACGCACAACACAACCCACACGCAATGCTGCGCGATGTGGTGACGGTAGAAGATGTTGTGAATTCACCACTTGTATCGACACCTCTGCACCGCCTGGATTGCTGTGTCGTCAGCGATGGCGGTGGTGCTCTGATTGTGGCACGCCCTGAGATTGCAAAATCTCTCAAGCGACCACTGGTCAAACTGCTAGGTGCGGGCGAGGCAGTGAAAGGTCAACTTGGTGGACATGTAGACCTCACCTACTCAGCAGCGCGTTTTTCTGGTGCAGCAGCCTTTAAAGAAGCAGGTGTGACGCAGCAGGATATTAAATATGCTTCGATCTACGATAGCTTCACGATCACTGTGATCATGCAGCTTGAAGATCTAGGCTTCTGCAAGAAAGGCGAAGGCGGTAAGTTCGTTGCAGACGGCAACTTAATATCCGGTGTCGGCAAACTACCCTTCAATACAGACGGTGGCGGCCTGTGTAACAACCACCCAGCAAACCGCGGCGGCATCACCAAAGTGATTGAAGCTGTACGTCAGTTGCGTGGCGAAGCACACCCCGCTGTGCAAGTTAAAAACTGTGACATCGCCCTCGCCCACGGCACAGGTGGTTTCCTTGGTTCGCGCCACGGTAGCGCAACCCTGATCATGGAGCGTAACTAATCATGACGATGATGTATCAACCCAACCCAATTCCCGCGCCGGCGCAAGAAAAAGGCAATGAGCCTTTTTGGGATGCCGCTAAATTAGGGAAATTTTTAATCAAAAAATGCAAGTCCTGTGGCCAAACCCACTGGTATCCGCGTGAGCTCTGCCCCTTTTGTATGAGCGATACAGAATGGATTGAAGCCTCTGGCAAAGGCACGATCTATTCGTTGAGTGTCATGCAGCGTGGCAACCCCAATCCTTATTGCATTGCGTATGTTTCGCTCGACGAGGGCGTGACGATGATGACGCAGATCGTAGACTGCGACTTAGAAGCATTAAAAATTGGCCAGAAAGTAAAGCTTGTTTTCAAACCAACTGAAGGCGACGGCCCACCCGTACCGATGTTCACACCGGTATAAGTTTTACGTTAAAAAGAAACCGTGCTCATCTATTTTGAGCACGGTTTTTTTATGGCGACTACTTCAAGGCCTCGTTGATGATCTCATCGAAGTAATCAAGGTTTGCTTTGATATCAAAGCTCTTGCCATTTGCCTTAATCGAACCACCAGCGAGCTCAAAGCCTGCACGTAGCCCTTCTTTGGTTGGTACAACCAAGCCAAACATCATTGCCATTGTGCGCTGCTTGTTATCTAGGACCCGCCCTTTGGCTTCGATTTGGCCGCTAGCGCGCACCGAATCGACCATTGAAAACTTCGCCGCAGCAGGACCTTTGGCAGGCAGAACCTCTAGCTTTAACGCACCCTGAACCGAGCCGCCCTCTGTGTTTGCAGAGATTGAGGGAATACCCAACGAAAAGCCATCGTTCACTAAAGCACGCAGTGCTTGCTTCACGCGCGACTGCTCGTCAGCCGTCAGCATGCGGAAATCATTTGAGTCATGGCCAACAGCAGACAAGGCCGCGACACTGGCGCTATTCATTCCGTTGGCTGAAAACTCAAGGGAGACATCGCGCAGCTTTTGACCAGAGATATCAAGTGATGCGATTTTTGGGGTAATGGACAAGTTCACGCGGTTGTCCTTCTCTGTTGTCGTACTGCTCAACACAAAATTCTCTGCCGTGAAGGCTTTAGTACTGATTTTTCCGACTGAGAGTGATCCAGAGCCAATGCCCTTGAGTCTGTCAGTGACATCCGACGTCACGCTAACACCATGTATATCAAGGATGTATTCAGTCGTGCGCATCGAAAGGCGATCGACTTTAAAATCGAGAACAAGCGACTTCGCACCCCACGCGACATGTCCAGCTAAAGGACTTAAATCGAACGAGTCTTTGCCTTGCCTGACTGCAAGCTTGGGCAAACTAAAGCTCGACCGAGCTACACCACCGTAGCCTAGTTTGCCATGGCCGTGCAAATCAACCTCTTGCCCAAAGAAATCTTTTAACGCCTGTGCACGGGGCCCTGCGGGTTTGATATGCCAGTCAAAGCGCATCGCAGATTGCGGCAAAAGCAGATTGGATACTTTGTAAGTCGCCTGAGCAGTGTAAAGTGGGCCGCCGTCCTTCGCCTCAGCACTGAGATCAGCAAATTGCAAATCAAACGATCCTGTCGCTGAGAGTAAAGATTGGTCGTGCTTCACATTCACGATGCGTAAGGCAGCACCTGGCTTATTACGCTCGGTGATGGTGGCAACAAATTTTTCTGTACTACGCCCGACATAAATACTAGCGCCTAGCCAAACAGCCAGAAGCACTAGGATCAAACCGCCGACTGCTGCAAAAAGCTTTTTCATTAGGTCATTCCTGTTAACAATATTCAGTACGAGAATTACTTTCCAAACTCAATCGATAACTCGGCAGCACGGCGATCGGCTGCCGCCATGGCTTGCACGACTGCCTGACCGAAGCTCTGCTGCGCAAAGACATCGAGTGCAGCTGCTGTGGTTCCACCCTTTGAGGTCACCCGCTCGCGCAGCACCGAGGGCGACTCGGTGGACTGCTGTGCGAGCTTGGTCGCACCGGCAAGGGTCGATAATGCCAAGTCCCTTGCCTGCGACTCAGACAAGCCCAGTGCAAGACCGCCCTTGATGAGCGATTCAAGAAAAAGGAATACATAGGCAGGGCCACTGCCAGACAGTGCGGTGACGGCATCGATCGCACGATCGCCATCCACCCAAACTACCTCTCCCACGGTCGAGAGTAAAGCCGTCGCTTTGTCTCGGTCAGCGGCGTTGGTGGTTGTGGGCGCACTCATCCCTGTCACACCTGCACCAACCAGCGCTGGCGTATTCGGCATACACCGTACGATATTTGCAAAGGGTACAGTCTCATTACCGAGCCACTTACCAAGAGATTCGATCGAAATCCCAGCTGCAATACTAATCACCAGTGTGTCTGGCTTTAGCCAAGGGCGGCATTGCATGACGACCTCACGCATCTGCTGAGGCTTCACGGCAAAAATCCAAACCTGTCGCTCACCAAGCAGTTGGTCTGGCGCCCCGCTCACGCTCACCGAGCGGGCACGCCACTGCGCTTGCAACGCATCAACAACCTCAACTACATGAACCTGCTCGGCAGGACAGCCCTGGGCCAGCATGCCAGAGACCAAAGCATTCGCCATGTTGCCACCACCAATGAATGCCACTGAAGGAAACGTTGCCATCTTCATTCCAGAAATCAATAAATTAAAAGCTGTAACCCAATGCCGCCAAACACGGCAGCCCCCAACCACGTATTGTGCAAAAAGGCCTTAAAACACGCTTGCCGTTCACGGCTGCGAATCCAATAGACATGCATGACCGCAATCCCTAATCCTGCCAGAAGGCCACAGTAATACGGCCAGTCATAGGCAAGCAAGTACCCAACAACGCCTAATAAGCTAAGTGCCAGGACGTAAAACAATGCGACGAACGCCACATCATATCGACCGAAGGTAATCGCAGAGGTCTTAAGCCCGAGGCGAATATCATCATTGCGGTCAACCATCGCATATTCCGTATCATACGCAATCGCCCAGCAGACGTTAGCTAGCAGCATCACCCAAGCAACCATAGGAATCTGGCCTTGTATCGCGGCAAACGACATCGGAATACCGAAACCGAACGCAATTCCCAAATATGCCTGTGGAATAGCGAAAAACCGTTTAAAGAGCGGGTACGTCACCGCAAGTATCGCTGCGACAAAAGCCAACAGAATCGTCAATCGGTTTAAAAGCAATACGAGCGCGAAACTGACCAGTCCTAAGACTGCCGCAACATACAGGGCTTCTCGCGGCTGAATCAAACCAGCAGTCAAGACACGATTCTCGGTGCGTGCCACATGCCGGTCTACGTCGCGGTCGAAATAATCATTCATTGCGCAACCGGCAGAGCGCATCAAAAATGTTCCAAATACAAAAACGCACAGTACGACCGGCTCCGGAAATCCGTTGGCTGCGATGAAGAGCCCCCATAACGTCGGCCATAACAGCAGCAAGGTACCGATGGGCTTATCGATCCGTACGAGCTTTGCATAGAGAGCAAGTCGTTCAATCACGATGGGTTGCGCTCCGTGCACCGGAGGACTCAAGCATATGCACACCTTCTAGTTCGCAAGCAAAAACAGCTTGAACCAAGGCGTCAATGGCAACCGTGCGTGGGAAACTCTTACGCCAGGCAAGAACGACGCGTCGATTAGGAACAGGCTGATCAAACTTGATGTACTTCAAGAGCTTGCTGTTTCGATCGCCTGCCGTGACCGAGCTCGCCGGAATCACGGTGATACCAATACCTGCGGCAACCATATGTCGTATGGTTTCAAGTGAGGAACCCTCAAAGGTCCGTTGAATCCCTTCACTCGTCGCGGCAAACCGTGACAGTTCCGGACAGACTTCCAAGACTTGATCCCGAAAACAATGGCCACTGCCGAGCAGCAACATATTCTGCTGTTTCAGGTCTTCGGCAGAAATTGTTTTACGGCTTGCCCAAGGATGTTTAGCCGGAATGGCGACAACGAAGTCCTCATCGTACAGCGGAAGCACACTTAACCCAGAGTCAGGGAGGGGTAATGCCATGATGGCGCAATCAATCTCACCTTGACGCAAGAGTTCTAACAAACGAACAGTGAAGTTCTCCTGCAGGATCAAAGGCATCTGCGGTGTGCGCTCGATCTGGGTAGGTACTAACTTTGGCAGCAAGTACGGACCGATGGTGTGGATGACGCCCACGCGTAAAACACCAGCGAGTGGGTCGCGCCCCAGACGCGCAAGCTCCTTGATGTTGGCACTCTCTTCTAGGACCTTCTGTGCTTGCGACACAATCTGCAAACCAATCGCGGTCACACCGACCTCGGTACCGCCACGCTCAAAAAGAGTGACGCCCAATTCGTCCTCAAGCTTCTTAATCGCCACAGACAAGGTCGGCTGACTGACAAAACAAGCCTCGGCCGCCCGTCCAAAGTGTTTTTCTCGAGACACCGCAACGATGTATTTCAACTCTGTGAGGGTCATGAGGACTCCTTTTATTTATTCTTAAAATAACTTAACTGCGTAGATAATCTTCTCTGCCACGCATCCAACGATCTAAATGCTTGCGTACTGTTTGAGGATCCGATTCGCGCAATGCAATCGCCTGCTCCCGCGCGACCCCCACTAAATCACCATCCTGCGCGAGATCCGCAAATTTCAACAAGGTGAGTCCAGACTGTCGTGCGCCCAATAACTCACCGGGACCACGCAGGTCAAGGTCACGCTGAGCTATTTCAAAACCATCTTGCGTTTCATACATTGCGCGCAACCGTTGGCGCGCCAGCATCGACAAGGGGGTCTGATACATCAGCACACACACTGAGCGCTTCGCGCCTCGTCCGACGCGACCTCTTAATTGATGCAGCTGAGCCAGGCCAAACCGCTCGGCATGTTCGATGATCATTAAGGACGCATTGGGAACATCTACTCCGACTTCGATTACTGTCGTCGCGACGAGTACATATAGCAAGCGATCCCTAAAGGCTTGCATCACAGCAGCCTTCTCGGTGGGAGTGAGCCGACCATGCACTAAGCCAACCCGCCGAGGAGTCAAGGTGTCAACGAGCTCGGCATGCGTATCGACGGCATTCTGTAAATCTAATGCTTCACTTTCCTCAATCAACGGACAGACCCAATACGTCTGCTGCCCTTCATCGCATGCCTGCGCGACGTGGGCGATGATATCCAGGCGGCGATCAGAGGCAAACAACTTTGTCACAATGGGCGTTCGACCTGGGGGGAGTTCGTCAATCGAAGACACCTCAAGGTCAGCATAGAAGGTCATCGCAAGCGTGCGCGGTATTGGCGTCGCGCTCATGGTTAATTGGTGTGGGATAAGTTCTGGCTGCAAGGCTTGTCGCTCAGCTTGCGTCCCCTCTTCTCCTTTGCGTGACAAGGAGAGTCGTTGGCCCACACCAAAGCGATGCTGCTCATCGACAATCACCAACCCCAACGAGTCAAAATCAACACCCTCTTGAATCAGCGCCTGTGTGCCCACGACAAGCTGTGCCTGCCCTGAGCGGATCGCCTCTAGTGACTCACGCTTTGCCTTAGCCGGCATACTACCCGCAAGCCAACACACGCGTATCCCAAGCGGCTCAAACCATGACAACATCTTGTTGAAATGCTGCTCGGCTAAAAGCTCAGTCGGCGCCATCAATGCCACTTGCACACCATGCTCTATCGCGCGCAGCGCTGCTAACGCGGCCACGATCGTCTTGCCGCTACCAACATCCCCTTGGAGTAAACG
>CAIYWO010000041.1 GCA_903929925.1 uncultured beta proteobacterium
ACTTAATTCAAGACGAACAGATTTCCAGGGTCCATTGGCCTTGATGTAATCACCCGACGCTTCATCAAACGCAATTGGGTACACAGCTTTGACGTCATACCCAGAATACAAAGCGAACGTAATCAGAATCGTCGTCACACCAATCTGCGCATGTTTATCCCGCAAATCTTCGTTCAAATCATCTGTCCGAAAAAATGCGAGCCGACTAAATTTCATCCATTCGCGCATGAATTTCGCCTGAAAACTTTGCAGGCGCACGCTTGACATATTTGCAACATCAGCCGGCTCGCCCGCAGCCTGCATGGCCACCATCACAAAGCGATCGGCCGCCGGGAACAGGTGTGACACCGTTACAAAATCTGGGCCAGAGAAGGGATAGAACACGGTTCCGCCAGGCGGCCGTCTGACTTCTGTCTTTGCCCACTCGGACATAGGCTGACCAATTGATTTTTGATAGTAATCCCACGCACCATCGGCCTGAGCTTTTGAGCCAGCACTAAAAAATGGCACGCCTGTCTGCGTCGATGTGCCACCAACGAGATAAGAGCCCTGGACTGTTTCAGCCCTAGCCATATTGGGGGTCAGTCCAGCAAGCGCCAAGGCTGCTGTTAAACCGATCGCTGTATGCAAGACGCTACGCAACATTTGCTTCATTTCTCATTTACCTTATTCAGACACACTCATATCAACGACGGACGTTATCTTTTTCACGCACTGCCGGATCTGTTCGATTCGACAGTACGATACCCAACACAATCAACGCGAGTCCGACTAAATGATAGGCCTGCGGAAACTCGCCTAACAACAGCACAGCTAAAATTGCCGCAAAGACTGGCGTCAAATTCAAAAAGAACATGGGCAACTGCGATCCGGTTAGCGCAACGGCACGTTGCCAGCAGATGTAAGCCAGCAACGCGGGGCCAAGTGCTACATAGACCACCATCCCCACTGTATGACCATTCCACTGAACCGGAGGATAGCCGCCCCATACCACTTCAGCCAACACCATAGGGACGGCAAACACAAGACCCCATAACATTTGCAAGGCGAGCACACTATAGCCGGACATTGACTTAGGGCGCTCACGCAATAGCCAGGTGTAGACGCTCCAGAGGGCGATTGCAAACAACATAAACAAATCGCCAGCTACAAACTCAACCTGAGTGAGGTTTTGAAGTTCACCACGCACAAGAACCCAAGCCACGCCCAGGATCGAGAGCACAGCGCCCAGCGCTGCAGCCCGACCAATATGCGCCGCAAAAAAAGCACGTCCAACCAGCAAGGTGAAAATTGGCCCTGCCGCGGTAATCAAAGCAATGTTAATCGGACTGGACGTGATAAGTGCCAAATACTGGAGCGCGTTGTAGCAGGTCGTACTTAAGAAACCCATTGCGGCAAAAAGCTTCCAGTGCTGTCGTCCGATTGACCAATCCACCTTAAGCTGCCCAAAAATAAATGGTAGCAAGACCACCAGGGCGACAACCCATCTCAAAAAATTTAGGGTGAGTGGTGGTATCGCGCCAGCAGCCATCCGACCCACGATCGCGTTACTCGCCCACATCAGAGGAGGCACAGTCAACACCAAGAGGGTCGTCGCACGCATGATTTAAGCGTTAGTCGGCTTTGAGCACGCTTAAACCGCCCATGTAAGGCCGCAGTGCCTCAGGTATCACGATGCTGCCGTCCGCTTGTTGATAGTTCTCAAGCACGGCAACGAGTGCACGGCCTACAGCCAGACCAGAACCATTCAACGTATGCAAAAACTCTGTCTTACCGGCCGCATTACGTGTGCGAGCCTGCATACGACGCGCTTGAAAACTCTCGCAGTTTGAAACCGAAGAGATTTCACGCCAGGTGTTTTGTGCAGGCAACCACACTTCTAGATCGTACGTTTTTGTCGAACTAAAACCCATATCACCCGTGCACAGCAACATCACACGATAAGGCAAGCCGAGTAGCTGTAAAACTTTCTCGGCATGTCCAGCCATGTCTTCAAGCGCCTCGTAGGACGTTTCGGGCGCAACAATCTGCACCATCTCGACTTTGTCGAACTGATGCTGACGAATCAAGCCGCGCGTGTCGCGTCCACCACTTCCGGCTTCAGAGCGAAAACACGGCGTATGCGCTGTCAGACGAATCGGCAGATCGGCAGGCGGAACAATCGTGTCCCGTACAAAACTGGTGAGCGTAATTTCTGAAGTTGAAATCAGATACTGGTCTTCACGTGCAACGACATTGCCTTGCTCATCGACAGAAGGTTCGTCTCCGCCTCGGGTGACCCAGAACATATCGTTTTTGAACTTGGGCAACTGCCCTGTGCCCATCAGCGTCGAAGCGTTAACGATATAGGGGGTATAGCACTCGGTGTAACCGTGTGTTCCCGTTTGTAGATCCAACATGAACTGGGCCAAGGCACGATGCAAGCGGGCGACTGGTCCACGCATAAAACTGAATCGTGCGCCAGAGAGTTTAGCGGCCGTATCGAAATCTAGGCCAATGGCTTCGCCTAGAGTGACGTGATCACGTGGCTCGAAAGCGAGCCGCTGCGGGTCTCCCGAGGCATCCGGCTGCGGCACCCAACGGCGAACCTCGACGTTGCCTTCGCTATCGGCTCCTTGTGGAACGCTCTCGTGTGGCAAATTAGGAATCGCCATCAGCATGTCAGCCAACTGCGACTGAATTTCGGTGAGCTCTAGTTCCAAAGCCTTAAGTTTGGCCGGTATTGCCTGCGACTCGGCAAGCACCGCCGAAGCATCTTCGCCTTTTGATTTCAACGCACCAATTTGTTTGGCCAACGCATTACGTTGCGCCTGCAAGTTTTCAGTGTCTGTTTGGACGGATTTGCGACGAGACTCTAGTCCATTGAACTGGTCCATCGGAAAAGCAAAACCGCGCGCCGACAAACGTCGCACCACGGCATCCAAATCTTTACGCAACAAGGCGGGGTCAAGCATGATGTTTAGGCAGTTAAAGCTAATGAAGCCAGTATTGTAAACGGCGCAGCAGCCAGGCGATTAGAGCCAGGCAAGCGACGCTTGAGACCCAAATTGCCAGGAACCAAAGCCATCGTTTCATCGGAATCTAGTGGTAGTGATGCTTTGCTTGAACCTTGCCGCGAAAGACCCAATAGGCATAGGCGGTATAAGCCAAAATAATCGGAATCAGCACGACCGCACCCACCAGCAGAAACCGCAAGCTGTTGTCTGGGGCTGCCGCCTGCCAAAGCGTCAGTGAAGATGGCACGATGTAGGGGAAGAAGCTGATCAACAGGCCGATATATGACAACGCAAACAAGCCTTGTGCTGCCAAGAAGGGCATTAAGTTCGACCTGTCCGCCAACCCTTTGAACAACGCATACGCACACACTAAAACCAAAAGTGGCACGGGAGCAACGAA
>CAIYWO010000042.1 GCA_903929925.1 uncultured beta proteobacterium
ACAACAACACAAAGAGCCACGTGGTGCGCAACAATGTCGCGCATGACTGCAGCGCATTCGTCCAAGGACCAAACAGCTCTGGGGGAACAGCAGAAAACACTTTTGCTAAGTGGTCTGCCGTATACATTGGGATCGACATCAGTGCACCAATTGCAACAAGCACCGCGACAAAGCCAACCAAGGCTGTTTGAAGGAACGTCGACTTGGCGCGATCGAGCAAACTCGACACATCCGCCAGCTTTCGGAACGTAGCAACGAGTGCATTGGCGCCCATATTCTGTGCATTTTGTATGGCGATCAAATCATCCAGTGGAAATGAACCAAACCATGTCGCAAACAAGTCGCCTCCGGACAACGGATATCGTCTTAGCCAAATGTCACTCAGAGTGCCACGGCAATTTCTCTTTCCTATGCGCCGGGCATCATCCTGAAAGATATTGAAGAGTGTCTTTGTTCCGTTCGTTCCGTCAATCAAATCAGCCAGGTAGCGGAAGTAGTCGCCGCGCTGCGGCCGAAAGCGCCACGCTAGCCATTTCAACCAAAAGGCTTCAAGGACCTCTTTCCAATACCATTCACCCCAAAGGCCCTCGCCCTGCTTACGCATCGACACTCCTGTCACGCAGCATCGTCTGAAACACGCCAAAATGTGTTTCGATTTCTCTCGGGTCAATTTGTCCGGCGCTCATTTTGTAGAGCGCACATTCAAGCGCCGATTTTCCTTGCATCTCAGCGTCGGTGTACGGCGTTTTGGTGCGCGCCAATAACCAGCGATGCACTGCGCCCTGATCACCTCGACCCAACAAAGAAAAGATTTCTGCATCCTGAGCCATTGAGAGCATCTCTGCGACAACGGTTCGTCCCTTGGTTCCTGAGGCCATCGGAACATCGCTCTGACAATTGCTGCAGCCACCGGCATTACAAAACCGCAGCGTGGTGCTCGGGATGCCAAACAGCCGCTCGACACCAGAGACCCAGTTACGCCACCAAGGGACACTCCGATTAATATTGCGCGCACAAAGCAAGGTGTCAGAGCGTAAGAACTGTTCAAAGTTGAGTGCGCAATGCGGGCATACTTCTCGCAAAAGTACTTGATACACGAGAAGCTTGAGCACGCCCGGAGCAGTCAAGAAGTCTCTCGGGATTCCGATGAAGCTAGAACACAGCCGTTCAGGGATCAGTAAGGCGGAGCCCGCGTGCACCGTCGTATAGAGGCTGACTCCCGTGGCCGCCAGATCAACAAACGCCCGTCCCGCGGCTTGATCTCGAATTTCACCGATCAATAGATCGCTCATGGCCGACCGCTTAATCGCCTTAAGCTTTCGGTCGAACGTCGTGAGCCCCTCGTCGTGGACGCTGCGCGCTACCGTATTTTGTAGCGCATTTGGTATTGCATACTCGGCCGGATCTTCCAGTGTGATCACTTTGCGATAGCTCGGAATAGACCGCAGCAGCGACGCAATTGTTGTTGACTTGCCAGAGCCGACGGTTCCGGCAAGAATGATCGCACCGCCTTGGGACAAGCGCGCCGCCTCAAGCGCCTCGATCTGCGAGGGCAGATAGCCGAGCTCGGAAAATGTCGGAGCTGATACGTCCGAGTCAAGCGGTAATAAGCGCAGGCACACCGAGGGTCCAGCATCTGTTGCAAGCGAGGCCCAGCGGATCACAAAGCGCCGTCCATTGCAGACCCGAACAAATCTTCCCTCCTGTTCGACCGACGGATCGAACACTGCACCATTCCCGCCTTGAACCTCCATCCACGTTACAGCCAGCATATCAAGCATCGTCGCGGTTGGGATATGTGCGTAGCGCTCCGGACACACATAGCGACCGGCAATCGTGAACCAAATGCTTGACTCTGCCAAATGCCTTTGCACATTGAGATGAATATCGCTCGCCTGCTTGACAGCAGCCCATTCAATGACCTCCGTCATCACCGCACTGAGCGCTCCGCTCAAGGCGTCGCGCGCGCCCGGCTCTCTAACGGCTCGAGGCGACAAGCCGTCACCTTGCGCCACAGCTAAAAATAATGCTGGAGGTAGGACGTATAAGCCGGGAGTCGCAAGAGACCGAGACTTGGCTTGAAGCAAATCAAACAGCGCAAGGGTTTGATCCTCGTTGCGAAACGCCTCCAACACAAAAATCCCTGCGCTGCCATCGGCAAAGCACACCGGATACATTCTGTTTTGAAGTGGCGCGACGTCGAATTCATGGATGAGCGTCTTAACAAAAGCAGGTTTGAGCGACCTCAACGCTTGACGCGAGGTCAATTCCATAAAGGGGCGTTGCGACCAGGAATGGTCTTTATGTGTCATGGTCGCTTCATTCCCAGGCACACAACTTCTGGACTACCTGCCTTTTGCAAATGAACGCAAGGTGGTGCGATGCGCTCAAGTGTGTAGGTACGCGAACGTCCAAGCACTGGCAGTGCACGCGTCGCACGAAAAACATGAGGCTCCGCATCGATCAACAGCTCAGCAGTGAGCGACTTTCCTACACCGTAGATGGCCAACAGCAGCGTTTCCCCGTCATTAACGACTGCAGGACCGGGCCGCTCGAGAGATCCCACAACGCTACGACGTGCGGCCATCAGGGCCGCCTGCGTATCAAGCCTCAACAACTCATCAAGCGTGACCACCGGACTCGCGTGATTGGCCCAGGCGCTAGAACCAACCGCGACAAGAGCGATGCTAAAAAAATGAAATAGCCTACTGAACGGTTTCAAATAAGTCTCCAATAAATTGCACAACCAGCTGGCTGCGTGCCACCCCACTGCCTGACATGCCCTCCACACTTAAGCTCAGGTTTCGCCAATGCAGCGGAGAGCTGAGCCCACTCAACGCCGCAACAGAGCGCATCGGACCTTTAATCACAAAGTTGCGCTTTTGCCAGAGGGGCATGGAATCGGGCCGATCGATTGGACCGCCCTGCGCGTCGAGGGGTGCCGTGATGGCTAAACGCGTGGCAACGCCAATCTGCACCAACTCAAACACTGGGCTGACCTGTTGCAGATAACTCATCCAGTCCTCACGTTTATGCCTGACAGCCATATCCAAAGGCGCAGCGGCTTGCTGGACCGTCCAGGTCAGTAAAGCGTGATCCAGATCAAACGGCTGAAACAGCCATCCCTTTGGGGTACTAAGTTCAAGGGTTCGATTGAGCGCCATACGATGTTCACGCTGATATCGCGCGATACAACGCCAGTCCAGGGCCTTTGGCTCACATTGGATTTGCTTGAGCTTCCAGCCAGCCACGTAGATCGGTGCCCGGCGCCAGTCCTCCATCACTCGAGCGATATGTGCAGGGGTGTGAATCGGATACGTATCCGCGATGCTTTGCATCACGCCTAGCCAACGCGCAGATGCATCGGGGGCCGACTCAACAACGTGATTCTTTGCCTCTTGCGTTGTGAAAAACAGCACCCCGGGCAAAGCAGCGAAGGCGGTGATCCATAGCAATACTCTGCGCACGACACGCTTGCTCAGCCTTGTTAGGCGGCTGAGCTCCTCTGGACTCGCACGCAGCCACTCTGGCGGCTCAGCGGCATCAAACGCGGACAACCAACACACTGACAACGCTGGAAAACGCTGGGTGAGCAACGCCAGGAGCTCCTGGGCTTCCTCTGCGCTCGAAAACCATTTATCTGTCTGAACAAGTACAGTACCTTCGTGCGCTGCAACCACCCAGAAACCAAACTCGTTGTGAGGCAGTACGCATGCGATGCTGCCGCTCGCGTGTGTCCGTGCGTACTGCATCGCGGCAGAATGCAACGAAGGCTTGCGCTGCAGTTTGGCATCTATTACCTTGCCGTAGCCTAGCACCGCGCCAGGCTCTGCTCCAATCAAGTAGTGCGTTGCATGCAGCATACGTGCTCGCTCCCGCCCAACTTGTGAGGGTCGACCGCCCACCAGAGGCGTCCACTGCAGCCCGAATACGAAACACGTATCGCCATGGAGTGCAATGACGCGCAAGGGTTCTTTATCAGATGCCGCAAGGCTGTGCTGTGATTGCGCCACGCTAAAAACCCTCTTCGACTTGCGCAGTCAGCATCATGAGCGTCGCCGTACGTCCGCGTTTGAGACGATCGCCGCCACCGAATGCCAATGGCGCATCTGCGCTGAGACGCGCGCGATCTGTCGAATCGTTCTGCGCATCAAATCCAGAAATCAGCATAGGCTGTCCAGCCTTCAGCGCCACTTGTTGCACGGTCCCGTGTCCGTCTATTGTGATTTGCTGTATCTGAAGACGATTGCTATCCTGACCCACAACAATAGACTTAAGCGGTTGAGCGACGGTATTGTCATAGGCTACTGACAGCAAAATCTGACCATCCTCTTGAACGTCCGGCAAGAGCGTCAAAAATGCACCGACCGTCTCCTCCTTTTGTGTGACTGACACCGAAGGAGAGGTTGCGCCAAGTACTGCGTTCCCCTGCCCAGCACTGGCAGAAGACTTCACTTGGTCAATATATGTAAAGGTTGTTCGCACCGCATGCGTCACGGGTCTGCGGTTGAGTGTCAGAACAGGGATTGTGACGTGACGCTGAACAGTTCCGTATTTCGAGAGCGCATTCAACACTGCCTGTGTACGCACTGCTGCTGAACTTGCTGCTACACGCGCCTGCGTGCTCGCAACCGAAGCGCCAGCAGCCGAGCTTGCAAGACTAGCCGCCAGCTTGCCGTGTGCAAAGACGGTTTCCCAATCTAGCCCGAGCTCCGAATCCTCGTGCGTCGCAATCGTAATTTCTTCAAAGATAAGTCTTATCCGCTTTGTTAAGATTCGGTTTTCTCGCTCCAGATATTTGGATATTTCAGCTAAGGCCTCAGGGACGTCGGTAACAACGACTGAGCTGGATGCACCAGGTTGGGCAGCGATCACTGCCGCACGGCTTAGGAATGGCTCAAGTCGGCTCTTCACTGCATCCATCACATGCTGGGTCGAGCCCGTTAACGCGGTACGGGAGGAATGGTCAAAGCCACCGCCCTTCGCGCTGACACTGCGACCCAAACGTGCGTCTGCCTGAGCCGAGAGGCTGAGCACACGCAAATCGAACACCTTTGTTTGCGTACGAAAAAACTCAATCGCACGGTCGTGGTAACGCCAGTGCACAGATAACCGACGTGAGACAGTATCCAACACGTCACTGAGGCGATGCGATCCCTGCAAAAGCGAGACCGTATTGGGCATCCCTCCGGCGCTACCGACATGCGTGATGGTTAGACGCGGCAAGAAGTTTTCAGCAGGCAATAAGGCCTCAGGCTTAATCCGGACCGCAATGCCCGTTGCGCGCGTAATACGCTCGGCAAAAGTCGGCAAATCAATCTGTCCATCGCGATACATCAACGTTGTATCGATATTGGCGCGTAGCGCCGCGGGCAACGTAAACTCACGAGCCAGCGGCACAGCGCGCCCCACTAGCCAGGGACGATTCACCTGCTGCGCACGATGCTTCTCACTTTTCTGGGTCGCGACGCGTTGAAACTGCTGATGCTGCTGCACGACCTCGGACTGTCCTTTAGTTGCGACACCCACTTGCTCAAGCAGACGCTTGTGTAAAGCGCATCCTGGGAGCAAAAATAGTTGGCCGACAACGAGCACAATTAGCGGATACATCCTCATACCGGTACGCCTTGCTCTACGGTTCGGTCACAATGCTCCGACACAGGCACAACACGCAGCACTCGATTCGAATAGAAGCAGGGTTGCAGTGGTCGATCAGATAACTCTGTTGCGCTCACGAGTGCACGCACGGAATCAACGAAGTCGTCTGTAAACTCAGCGCCCGCAGTGAGTGGAATGTCGACATCAACCACCCAGTGATCCGGTTGAAACCGCCATCCCCCGATCGAAGCCCAACGGCCCAACGCTTGCCGAAGGTGCTGGTCCTTTGGCGTAACGGCATACACTGCCGTTGTGGTAACCGGCGCCGCGTCCACAGGAGGTGTAGGAACACTAGGTGCCGTTGGGGCGACGACCGCGCGGCGAGCTCTTGCCTGGCGCGTCCCCGCACGAAACTGTAATTGCGACCATTGCCCCTCGACGACGGTATAGGGTCCTTGTTGGCGGTAGGACAACACGCGCTCGCCTTGGTCATCCAACCCAATCAGTGCAGGCAAGGTCTGCTGAGGACTCCACTGGAGCCAAGTCCGCGAAGCATCCGAGAATATTTGTAGCGGGGCGACCGAGCGATCACCAGAAAGTCGCCAGCCAAAATCAAGTTTACCCACTGGGCTCTGGAATTCGGCCTCATTCTGAGGGCCAGCATCAACCCATGTCTTCATGCACGCGGTGATACCTAGGCACGAGAGTAAAAGAAGAATTCGGAGTGAGATCGTCCACATAGTTTGTCGCACAAAAGGAAACAAACGCTATGGTGACTTGGGGCGACCACACGTGACAATTGTGACGGACACGCATGGATCAAAGAGGCATAAAAAAAGGGAGCAACATGTGCTCCCCCTCTTTGCCTAAAAACTGCGCAACTAACGACGTGCCGGCGCAGCAGGTTTTGCTGTTGGCAAGCCTTCATTCGCAATACGCACTGACGTCTCTTGAGCCATCGTGAGCGCGGCAACGGGTGGCGTCTTGCCTGACAGCGCAGCATCCAACTCGCCACTCAGGATTGGTTCGATGCGCGGATAGTTACGCAACCGAAAACCACGGCTATTTTTATCATTGACTGCACGCATGCTGTCCACAACTTGTTTCGCGCCAGGAATACGGTCATAGAAACCACCTTCGCTTGAGCGAAAGGCCGCGTCGGTCAACGGAAGAAAACCTGTACGCTGGTGCCAAGCTGTCGCAATCGCAGGCTCAGCCAGGAAACCTAAAAATGCCATGGTTGCCTTGTTGTGCTCTTTGCTTTGACCCGCCGTTGCCCACAGCGCAGACCCACTCACAAACGGGCTCCCTGCCTTGGGTATGACTTGATCATAAAAGGGCATCGGCGCAACACCGAAGCTCAGACCGCGGGTATTTTGCATCTGTGCGAATGCACCAGAGGTTGTGGTGATCACAGCGCAGCGGTTTTCAGCAAACATGCGATCTGCCTCGTTGCCGTTGCCGTTATGCATGAGCAACTCTGACCGCTTCCAGCTAACCATGATCGAGATATGTCGCATGAACACTGCATCAGAAAGATTGAGCTGCGGTGCGCGCGCATTATCCAAACCATTTGTTGGTGTCACGTAAAGCGCACCATTAATGGGAGCCAGATTCTCAAGATGGGTATTGACTTGATGGCTGATGGCAAAAGGACACTCGTAGTGCGCCTTGTCCCGAAGGGCAAGCAAATGATCTTGCAATGCTGGCCAAGTCTTGGCAGGTTGCGCAGGATTCAAACCAGCCTTCTTATACCCATCCACGTTGTAAAACATGACTGGGATCTCGGCCATAAAAGGAAAGGCGGTCAATTGGCCTTTTGCGTCACGCATAAACCCAGTGGTTTGACTCAAAAACCACTTTGAATCCTTGATCGGATACTGCTTAAGCAGTTGATGCAAGGGAACAATTTCTTTGTGTTGAGCAATGATCTCTGGAGAACGATTGTCCTCAAGTTGAATCAAGTCAGGCTTTTTCTTGGCGAACGCAGCACGGGCTTCTTCGCTACGCAAAGCAGCCTGATCGGGGAAAGCCTTCAGGATGACCACAACATCCCGTTGGTCGCCGTTGAATTGCTTGGTTAGCTTTTCGAACTCGCTTTTATGCGCAGCACGCAAGGTGTGCCAAACTTCAATTTCGACGGGATTCGCAACGACAGCACCGCTGAACAAACAGCTAACACTGAGGACTGCAGCAATACGATTGAGAAACGTCACGCTAGACTTCCTATTGAAAAAAGGCTGAACTGCGGAATAACAATTATTTTAATGCGGCTAAATCGGCTTCAGACGTAAACGAATCAGCAAAAAACGCATCATCTGGCAACTTGCAATGCGCGACAAATTCCCGGCGTGCAGAATCAACCACAATCGGTGCGCCACAGGCATACACCTGATGGCCAGCCAAATTGGGGAAATCTTCCATGACGGCCTTGTGCACAAAGCCAGTTCGCCCCGTCCACGCATCTTCGGCAAGCGCATCAGATACAACCGGAACGTAGGTGAAATTAGGAATGGTCGCAGCCCAACTCTGTGCGAGTGCGTGCATGTAGAGATCGGCCGGACGGCGCCCACCCCAGTACAGCGTCACTGGACGCGTCATGCCCTGCTGCACCATGTGTTCAATGATGGCTTTGATTGGGGCAAAACCCGTGCCACTTGCAAGCATCACAATCGGCAAGTCGCTGTCCTCACGTAAAAAGAATGAACCTAAAGGCCCTTCTATCCGCAAGATCTCGCGCTCTTTCATCTGGGTGGCCCCCACACCAAATACGTGATCTGTGAACAAACCACCGGGCAAGTGACGAATATGCAATTCAAGCGCAGCAGCCGAGTGAGGCGGATTCGCCATCGAATAGCTCCGGCGCTTACCGTCCTTCAGAATTAGTTCAACATACTGACCAGCATAAAACTTGAACGTCTCGGTTGCCGGCAATTGGAGCTGCAGGACCGCAACATCAGCGGCCGGACGTGTCATTGAAGTCACCCGTGACGGCAGTTTGCGGACTTGAATATCGGAGGCCAAGCGAATTTCGCGCGACTCGACCACCAGGTCGCTTGTCGCACGAGCCTGGCAAAGCAAGGTGTAGCCAGCCTCACGCTCTTCTGGGCTGAGCACGACCTCTGCACTGGGGACTGGTTGTATGGAGCCTGAAACAAGCTTTGCTTTGCAAGTCGAGCAAGCGCCGCTACGACAGCTGTAGGGCAAAAGAATGCCAGCGGCCAAGGCCGCATCCAAAACGGTCTGCTCTGCAGTCACCGTAAATTGATGCTGGCTGGGTTGAATAGTGACTTGAAACGTCATGAGTCTGGCTACCCTAAAAGATTCAAAAATACTTTGCTACGCATTTTACTTTCAAAGAACAGGTGAAAGGATCGGATTTTTGGAACGAATGTCTAGCAGCTTACCCTTACGAGCACGCTTGGAGAGATATTCGCCTAGCTGAGCCCCAGCCACCACGTCTTCGACTTGTTTGTTTCGGTAGAGACCGACCACCCGCATCCCTGCCTTGGACAACGGAACGCACTGTGCCAACTTGTCTGGTGCATCGATGCCCATCAGAATCGTTCCACGCCCCCCGGAGCCAAGCGTCTTGACCTCGTCAAGTGGGATCACCAGCAGGCGCTGACGGGTCGACATCAAGGCCAGGTTAATCGCCCCCTCAAACACGGGAACCGGACGTATCAAAGCATCCTTATCCTCAAGCGTGATGAACTGCTTGCCAGCACGCTGCCTCGAGACCATATCCGATACCTTGGCGATAAAGCCGAAGCCTTGCTCGGTAGAGAACAGAAAGCGCGACTCAGCGCTGGCAGCGAGCATGTGCTCAATTTGGCTACCAGGTGCCAAATCAATCATGGAGGTCACCGGCGCGCCGTCACCACGGGCAGACGGCAAGCCTGCCACGGCGACCGAATAAGCCCGTCCGTTACTGCCTAACGCAATCAATGTGTCAGTACTTCGGCATTCAAAGACGCCGTAACAATCATCACCCGCTTTAAAGTTGAATTGGGACGCATCATGTCCATGACCTTGACGCGCACGCAACCAGCCTTTCTGGGAGACGATCACCGTGATGGGCTCATCCAGCACACGGACTTCCATGACAGCGCGCTCTGCAACCTTGATCAAGGTGCGGCGATCGTCGCCGTATTGCTTCGCATCCGCTTCGATTTCCTTCACAATCAGACGCTTCAAAGCGGTCGGCTGATCAATCAGTTCTTTTAGCTTTTCTTGCTCTGCGCGCTTTTCTGACAGTTCCTGTTCGATCTTGATGCCCTCGAGGCGCGCAAGCTGACGCAGACGCATATCAAGAATGTCATCGGCCTGACGCTCGGTGAGCTTAAAGCGCTTCATCAACGCAGCGCGCGGCTCGTCAGACTCGCGGATGGTCTGAATGACTTCGTCGACATTCAGATACACCAGCATCCGACCTTCGAGAACATGAATACGGTCGCTGACTTTGTCGTAACGGTACTGGGTACGGCGAAGAACCGTATCGGTCCGGAATCCAATCCATTCGAGCAGCGCCTGGCGCAAGCCTTTCTGACGTGGCCGGTGATCCGTCCCGATGCAAACTAGGTTGATCGGCACGCTTGTTTCCATGCTGGTCTGTGCAAGCAAGGTGTTGACGAACTCGTCGCGATCAATTTTGGAGGTTTTGGGTTCGAAAACCAAACGCACGGCAGCGTCTTTACCCGACTCGTCACGCACGGCGTCTAGCAGCGCAAGCATCTGTGACTTCGTCTGTTGCTGCTCTGGCGTTAGAGTCTTTTTACCGGTTTTAACTTTCGGATTCGTGAGATCTTCGATTTCTTCCAGCACACGCTGGCACGAGGCGCCGGGTGGCAACTCATGCACAACCAGCTGCCATTGGCCACGCGCCATTTCTTCGAATTGCCAGCGTGCGCGCGCTTTGATCGAGCCGCGTCCAGACTGATAGATCTGGGCGATCTCTGCCGTCGGCGTAATAATCTGCCCGCCCCCGGCGAAATCTGGGCCCGGAACCATTTCAAACAACGCTTCGTCTGAGGTGTTTGGCTGTTTAAGTAACGCGACGCAGGCCTGAGCGATTTCGCGCAAGTTGTGTGCCGGAATTTCCGTTGCCATGCCGACGGCAATGCCCGAGGCACCGTTCAGCAACATCACCGGCAAGCGCGCTGGCAGCATTTGTGGCTCTTGATGGCTGCCGTCGTAATTGGGAATGAAATCAACGGTCCCTTCGTCGAGCTCCTCGAGCAACAGACGGGCGAACGGCGTGAGGCGCGCTTCGGTGTAGCGCATCGCAGCCGCGTTATCTCCATCTCGCGAACCGAAGTTACCCTGACCATCGATCAAGGGATAGCGCAAAGAAAACTTCTGAGCCATGCGCACCAGTGCATCGTAGGCAGCCTGGTCACCATGCGGGTGGTACTTACCAAGTACGTCACCGACGACCCTGGCTGACTTAACCGGCTTAGCACCTGATTGCAAGCCCATGGCTTGCATGGCGTAGAGGATTCTGCGCTGCACAGGCTTCTGTCCATCACCAACATCTGGTAGAGCACGCCCACGCACCACTGATACGGCATAGTCCAGATACGCCTGCTCGGCGTACAAGCCTAGCGTCAAAGAATCGTCCGAGGACGAAGGGTCAAACAACCCAGGTTGAGCACCATCATTCATTTAAATATCAACCTCTGCAAGATTACCCTTGTCTTCAAGCCACGTACGGCGAGCACCGGACTCACCCTTACCCATCAACATATCGAACATCTGCGTCGTCGCCTCAGGATCAAGCGACCCATAGCCGACGGGCAGCATACGCCTGGTATCGGGGTTCATGGTGGTTTCCCAAAGCTGCTCGGGACTCATTTCGCCAAGACCTTTAAAACGGCTAATGTCCCAGGAGCCCTCTCTTACCCCTTCTTTGCGTAGTTTGTCCTGAACCACCTCAAGTTCTCCGGCATCCAGGCAGTAAATTTTGCGTGCGGGACGTTTACCCAGCGAGGGGACGTCGACGCGGAACAATGGGGGTCGGGCAACGTGCACATGTCCGAGCTCAACCAGACGCGGAAAGTGACGGTAGAACAGTGTCAACAACAGCACTTGAATATGCGAGCCGTCAACGTCGGCGTCCGACAAGATACACACCCGACCGTAACGCAAACCGGATAAGTCCGGCGTGTCTTTGGGACCATGTGGATCCACACCAATTGCCACCGAAATATCGTGAATTTCGTTGTTGGCAAACAAACGGTCGCGATCGACTTCCCAAGCATTTAACACCTTGCCACGTAAGGGCAAGATGGCCTGAAACTCCTTGTCGCGTCCCATTTTGGCCGAGCCCCCGG
>CAIYWO010000043.1 GCA_903929925.1 uncultured beta proteobacterium
AGCCTGTCGATTTTGCGCGACAACGATTCCACTTCAGCACAAACAAGACACTTATCTTCTTGAGGTTTGATCCAAATCAAAGCTTGTGTTGGTTGGATTGGGCATGATTGAGTCACGAAGAAAGTTTTCTTAAGGAACGCAGAACATGGCAAGCTTAAGTGCGACGAAGGCAGAGACCTTCAATTACGGCGTGGTGCGGCAGTTTGCAATCATGACCGTCGTGTGGGGCATCGTCGGCATGCTCGTGGGTGTCATCATCGCGGCCCAGCTATTGTGGCCGCAGCTCAACTTCGATATTGCCTGGTTGACATACGGACGCTTAAGGCCTCTGCACACTAACGCAGTTATTTTTGCGTTTGGTGGAAGCGCGCTCTTTGCCGCGTCCTACTATGTTGTGCAACGTACCTGCCAGGCGCGTTTGTTCTGTGGGCCACTTGCCGCGTTCACGTTCTGGGGCTGGCAGCTTGTTATCGTAGGGGCAGCGATCACGTTGCCCTTAGGTATTACGACATCAAAGGAATATGCTGAGCTCGAGTGGCCCATCGATATTCTGATCACTCTGGTCTGGGTTGCTTATGCCATTGTGTTCTTCGGCACAATCATTAAACGCAAAGCAAAACATATCTATGTGGCGAACTGGTTTTTTGGCTCCTACATTCTGACCATTGCAGTGTTGCATGTGGTTAACAATATTGAGCTTCCCGTGTCGATGTGGAAGTCTTACTCTGCATACGCAGGGGTACAGGATGCAATGGTGCAGTGGTGGTATGGCCACAACGCAGTCGGGTTCTTCCTGACGACCAGCTTTCTTGGCATGATGTATTACTTCATTCCGAAGCAGGCGCAGCGACCCATTTATTCCTATCGGCTTTCGATCGTTCACTTCTGGGCGTTGGCCTTTACTTATATGTGGGCAGGCCCGCACCACTTGCTTTATACGTCCTTGCCCGACTGGACACAGTCTCTGGGCATGGTGTTCTCGCTGATTCTTCTGGCCCCATCGTGGGGTGGGATGATTAACGGAATCATGACTCTGTCCGGGGCTTGGTACAAGTTGCGCACTGATCCGATCCTGAAGTTCATGGTTGTCTCCTTGTCGTTCTACGGCATGTCAACCTTTGAAGGGTCGATGATGTCCATTCGCACGGTCAACGCGCTATCGCACTACACCGACTGGACGATTGGCCACGTGCACTCAGGCGCACTTGGCTGGGTGGCGATGATTACCTTTGGCATGTTGTATTACCTCATTCCTAGGCTGTGGGGTCGCGAAAAAATGTACAGCACTAAATTGATCGAGGTGCATTTCTGGATCGCGACAGTTGGTGTGGTGCTCTATATCGCCTCCATGTGGATTGCAGGTGTGATGCAAGGTTTGATGTGGCGTGCCACAGAGCCCGATGGCTCATTGACCTACAGTTTTGTTGAGTCCGTGAAGTCAACCTTCCCGTTTTACGCAATTCGTTTGGCGGGTGGCACGCTATATCTGTCCGGCATGCTCTTGATGGCCTACAACGTCTTTAAGACCGTCATCGGTGAGAAGGCAGTAAATCCGGAAATTCCAGCGGATAGCGCGGCCGTACGCCCCACGCTGGCAACCGCACCAGCCAGCGCCTAAGGAGAATCACATGGCTCAAGAAAATCATGGCTTTTTTTCACACCAGACGCTTGAAAAGAACATTGGCTGGATGATTATTTGCAGTATTTTGGTTGTTCTGTTTGCTGGCTTAGTGCAAATTGTTCCACTGTTTTTCCAGCACTCGACGACTAAAGCCACAGCGGGTGTTGAACCTTATGACGCATTGCGTTTGATGGGTCGAGACCTTTATATCCGCGAGGGTTGTGTCGGCTGCCACTCTCAGCAAATCCGTATGCTGCGTGCTGAAGTTCAACGCTATGGCCCGTATTCACTGGCGAGCGAGTCCGTCTACGAGCGCCCATTTTTGTGGGGCTCAAAGCGCACCGGACCAGACCTGACCCGTGTCGGCGAGCGCTACTCCGATGAGTGGCACCGCATTCACTTGCGCAACCCACGGGTGGTGGTGCCTGAGTCCAATATGCCGGGATATCCGTGGTTGGCGCAACAGCCACTTAAGGCTGACGATATAGCCGATCGTATGCGCACTTTGCGTACCTTAGGTGTGCCTTACACCGATGCGCAAATCGCTGCGGCGCCTGAGGCGCTCACGGGTAAGACAGAAGAGGATGCCATGGTGGCGTACTTGCAGGGACTTGGCACGGGTGCACGTAAAGCTGCGCAGGCCGCACAAGCTTCCGCTAAGCCAGCACAAGGAGCGAAATAATGGTTGCCGTACTTAACGCGATTGCAACGGTCCTTGCGATGGCGACATTTTTTGGAATTATTTTGTGGGCGTTTTCTAAAGGACGTCGGCAAGCAAACCATGAAGCGGCTATGTTGCCTTTCGCGTTGCCCGATGAAGGGGCCAAGTCAGATACTGAGGACGGACGGTCATGAGCGATTTTGTGAGCGGTTTTTGGGGATACTACATCGCAGCGATTGTTCTGCTCGGAATCGCCTGGTGTTTATGGTTGCTGTTTTCACAACGTAAGTGGCTTGGTGCACGCACAGTTGTTGTAGAAGATACCGGACACGTGTGGGACGGTGATTTGCGCGAACTTAATAACCCCGTCCCACGCTGGTGGACCATGATGTATGTCCTCATGTGTGTGTTTGGTCTGGGTTACCTTGTCTTGTACCCAGGTCTAGGTGAGTTCAATGGCAGTTTGGGCTATACCTCTGCACAAGAGGTTCGGCAAGATCAGGCAGAGCTGGATGCTCAAGTCAAACCTGTTTACGAAAAATTCGCCAAGATGGATATTCCAGCGATCGCTGCGGATGTTGAAGCGCGAGTCATCGGACAGCGCCTATTTTTAAATAATTGTGCGCAATGTCATGGCTCAGACGCGAAGGGTGCGACTAGCTTTCCAAACTTGGTTGAAGGTGACTCGTTGTACGGTCGAACACCCGAGGCATTACAAGCTTCAATTACCAATGGCCGCAACGGCGTGATGCCAGGCTTTCAAGCGACCGTCGATGCCCGCACGGCTGGTGATATCGCACAATATGTCCGTTCCTTATCGGGCCTTGCGCATGATCAGATCCGTGTTATTCGTGGTAAGCGTGAATACCTCAATAACTGCGTTGCCTGTCATGGCGCAGATGGCAAAGGCAACAAAGCCTTAGGCGCACCGAATCTGACGGATGATGTCTGGCTATACGGCAGTTCTGAGGCAACGATTGTGCACAGCATCCTTAACGGCCGTAATAACCGTATGCCAGCCCAAGAGCATTTGTTGACCCCAGAGCAAATCCGTTTGCTGACCGCTTGGGTTTGGGGTCTGTCAAGTGGACGGGATGTGACAGGTTCTGCTGCCATGAACACTGCCGCGACGAAGTGAGGTTGATGCGTGTCGATTGATCCTAAACTGAGTAGTGCTGATGTGGTCGCCGTTGAGCCTTTGGGCTGGCGACCCTTAGGCGCTGTGGATCGTGTCGGCAATGAGGATACGGTTGAACACACGCTTGTAGACGTACGGCAAAAAATCTATGCGCGCTCGGTTATTGGTTGGTTTGCACGTTGGCGCATCGCACTAGTGGTACTCACTCAGGCACTGTTCTACGGTTTGCCTTGGGTCAATTGGAATGATCGACAGGCAGTACTGTTTGATCTGGGTGCGCGTAAGTTTTATATCTTCGGTATGGTGCTTTGGCCGCAAGATGTTATTTACTTGACTCTTTTACTGATTATTTCCGCGCTGGGTCTCTTCCTCTTCACAGCCGTTGCCGGCCGACTCTTCTGCGGCTATGCCTGTCCACAGACGGTTTATACCGAAATTTTCATGTGGATCGAGCGTCGTATAGAAGGGGATCGCATCAAGCGTATTCGGCTTGATGAGTCTCCGTTGTCGCTACACAAGGTGCGCATTAAAGCGACCAAGCATCTGCTGTGGTTGGTTGTTGCAGTATGGACTGGCTTCTCTTTTATTGGTTACTTTGCGCCTATTCGCGGTCTGATGACTGATTTGATGGCCTTTGCGCTTGGACCTTGGCAATGGTTTTGGTTGTTGTTCTATAGCTTTGCGACTTGGGGGAATGCGGGATTTCTGCGCGAACAAGTTTGCAAGTATATGTGTCCCTACGCACGCTTCCAGAGCGTGATGGTTGATCGAGACACGTTAGTTGTCACCTACGACAAAGAGCGAGGCGACCCGCGTGGTTCGCGTTCCAAGAAAGTCGACTACAGAGCTCAAGGCTTAGGCGATTGCGTTGACTGCAGCATTTGCGTGCAGGTTTGCCCGACTGGGATTGATATACGTGACGGTCTGCAATACATGTGTATCGGTTGCGGAGCGTGCGTCGATGCCTGCCATGAGGTGATGAATAAGTTGGAGTATCCCACTGGGCTCATCCGATACACCTCCGAGCGCGCTTTGCAAGAAAAATTGACGACCAAGGGTATTCGACGTCATGTATTGCGCCCTCGGGTCTTAATTTATTCGGTGTTGATGTTACTTCTCGTATCGGTATTTGTTGGCGCACTTGCAACACGCACCACACTTAGAGTCGATGTCATTCGTGATCGAGGCATGCTTGGTCGAGAGGTTGCGGGCGGCTTGATTGAAAACGTATACCGTTTACAAATGCTCAACGCCTCTGAGGATCCTCTGCATTTAGCGTTGAGTGTTGAAGGTGCCCCAGGCTTAGTTTTGAAAATTGTCGATGGGACTGTGTCGAGTACATCGCTCGAAATGGCGAGCGCGTCGAACCGTATCGTTGCCGTCGTAGTCAGGGCGCCTGTGGGAAGTATGACGCCTGGTCCCCACCCAATCACCTTTGTGACGAAATCTACAACCCCCGAGGGGAAACTGTTGACAGAAATTCGTGAAAAATCGAGTTTTATTGTCCCTAACTAAGGAATCATCATGCAACAAGTGAGTAAGGGAACGACCTTGGTTTCAGAGCAATCCTCGGCGACGCCCTGGTGGCGTGAGCGCTGGACGTGGCTGCTAATGGCTGGGCCCGCGCTGGCGATTGTTGGCTGTGTCATCACCATCACCTTGGCGTTCTCGAACTTTGGCGATCAAGCAATTGCTGATGGTGGGTTGAAGCGCGGCCTTGTTGTTGAGCAACACTCCGGCGCTCAGCCGGCAACGCAAGCCCGTTAACCGGAGACAGCCATGAAATGGCGATCGCTGATGTGGATTTTATGGCCATCCTTTCTGATGGCCGGTGCAGCCAGTGCGGTAGTCTTTGCGCTGGTTGATCCCTTGGATGTTGCGATTTTTGGGCATATCCGGCTCGAGCGTGATTTTTTATACGCGGCAGGGTTTTTCTTTTTTTGGCTCGTTGCTGCCGGTTCCAGTGCGTTAACGCTCTTTATGGCTCCGGTCAGCAACTCTGACTAGGCTGACGTTTAGTGGCGCTCGCCGGCTAGCATTCTGACTGCCGTATAGGTCATCACGTCCACATTGTTTTGATTTTTTACGTCCACACGTGACGTCACGACAGCCCGGTTATGTTTCGAGGTGGGGCGTATGCCAGTGACCTCTACCTCCGCCCAAACCGTGTCTCCGGCTATCACTGGGTGCAAGATTTTTTTGTGTACCTCGAGCAGTGCCAGGCCGGTTCCTTGCACCATTCCTTGCATCAAGAGGCCTTCAATCAGGCCGTAGGTCAGCCCGCCAGGCACAGGCCGACCTTTCATTGCGCCGTGGGAGAAGGTCGTGTCGATAAAGATTGTCTCGAGCATCCCCGTGACGCTAATGAAATTCACGATATCTGTCTCGGTGATGGTGCGACGGTAGGTTCTAAACCGTTGCCCAACGGCCAATTCTTGCCAGATATATCCCGCGCCTAATAGCTTAGTCTCACTCATGTCTTTATCCTTAGTGTTTGGCCCCGGAGCACCCAAACCCATACAATCAAGGGCTGAATCGAGGTCTCTATATTCCTAGTATATTGCGACCAGATAACCGAGGTATCCTCGGCTGAATTTCCCTTATTTCCGGACACGTACGAATATGCTTACCGCATTAGAGTTCACCCAAGTTCCCGATCAAGAGCGTGCTTTTCGCACTGAAGTTCGTGCATTTTTAAAGCAAGAAATGCAGGATGTGCCTGCGCACATTAAATCCCGCTCTTGGATGGGAAACGATGACAACTTCAGTCGGCGGCTTGCGGCCAAAGGATGGCTTGGCCTGACGATTCCTGCTGAGTACGGCGGGTCAGGTAAAGGGTTTTTCTCAAGGTTTGTGTTGTCTGAAGAGTTGTTGGCGTCTGGCGCGCCTGTCGCGTCGCATTGGATTGCTGACCGGCAGAGTGGGCCTCTGATTTTGCGTTACGGGACCGATACGCAAAAAGCTTTCTATATCCCGCGCATCTGCCGCGGCGAAGCGTTTTTCTGTATTGGGATGAGCGAACCGAGTTCTGGCTCTGATTTGGCGAGTATTCGCACGCGCGCCACGCCAACGGATGACGGTTGGTTGCTCAACGGCAGCAAGATCTGGACGACCAACGCCCACGGCTGTGATTACATGATCGCGTTGGTGCGCACATCGGGTGAGACCACTGACCGACAAAAAGGGCTCTCCCAGGTCATCATTGATCTGAAGCTGCCTGGTGTCACGATACGGCCGATTGTCGATATGGCCGGCGACGCGCACTTTTCAGAAGTGTTCTTTGATAACGTCAAGCTTGGAACTGACGCCTTAGTCGGTACACAAGGGCAGGGATGGGAGCAGGTCAATGCTGAGCTCGCGTTTGAGCGCAGCGGCCCGGAACGTATTTATTCGAGTATTGCCTTGCTGGATTGTTGGCTCGAACAAGTACGCGCACAAAAAATTGCCGACACAGAGACGCAAGCCCTCGTCGGTGCGCTCGCGGCCGAAATGTCTGTCTTGCGTGCGTTGTCCCTAGCAGTGACGCAAAAGCTGGTCGAAGGGGAAAGCCCAGCGATTGACGCGTCTGTTGTTAAGGATTACGGCACGGATTTTGAGCAAAGGTTGATTCGTCAAATCGCGAATTGGTTGGGGGCTAGGCCAGACTTTATTGCCTCCAGTGATTTGCTGCGTACCCTAGGCTATCTTGAACAGATGGGCGCAACCTTTTCTCTGCGCGGTGGTACGCGCGAAATTCTGCGGGGAATCATCGCCCGCGGTCTCGGCTTACGGTGATCTTCATGCAAAACTCATTTTATGAATCGGCTGATCGTTTCTTCTCTCAAGAGTGCACTGGAAGTGTGATCCGCAGTGTCGAGCAGGGTAGTGCGGATCGCGCTGCCTTATGGGAAACAATGCTGTCTGCAGGTTTCGCCGATGCACTCGTTCCTGAGAGCGCGGACGGTGCTGGTTTAGCCTTGGTTGATATTTGGCCTATCGTTTTTTGTATGGGCCGTCACGCAGTGCCGCTGCCTTACGCACAAACGTTGTTTGCGCGTGCTTGGCTGAATCAAGCTGCCAAGCCCATCCCTGAGGGCACGATTACTTTTGCTCCCCATCAGGTTCAGCTGTCAGCTGGTGGACTGACTGCACATGCGGTGAGTTTCGGCTTCACAGCGGATTGGGTACTGCTGCAGCACGACGACAACGTCTGGCTTTGTCCCACGGCTAAAGCTGAAGTCGTTCGTTCTGGCGGCCACGGCTCGCTCGATGCAGACTTGACGTGGTCCACTGAAGTGTTGAAGGCTTCGCACTTAGGTCGCTGGAACACTCCGCAGTTTGAACATGCGCTCGCCTTAACGCTTGCCGTACTGATTGCAGGCGGAACAGACCGCGTCTTTGAGATGTCGCTGGGCCATGCGAATCAGCGCGAGCAATTTGGTAAGCCTATTGGGCGCTTTCAGGCCCTACAACAACAGATCAGTGAGATGGCCGAGCTCGTGTTCGGTGCGCGCATGGCAGCAGAGATGGCCTGTCGCAGCCAGTCGTGGGCACCGATTCCTATGCTTGTCGCGCTCGCGAAAGCGCACACGAGTCAGGCGGTAGGTAAGATTGTTGCGGTGTCCCACGCGGTGCATGGCGCCATTGGCGTCACGCATGAGTACGACTTACAACTCTATACGCGTCGTCTGAATGAGTGGTCTCGCGCCGGGGGTGGGGCAGCCTATTGGTCTCAGCAACTTGGAAAAGCAATCTTGAATTCCGAGCAAACGACGCTGGACTTCTGCCGGACCGAGTTGTTTTTGGAAGACGTGCGTGTCTAGCAGGGCTTACCGACTAGCTCGTTAAGCGCAGCCATGTCGGTAATCTTGATGTCACGTTGATTCACGATGATCACGCCTTCCCGGGCGAATCTTGAAAACAGACGGCTAACCGTCTCGAGCGTCAGCCCGAGATAGTTGCCGAGCTCTTCGCGACTCATGCGCATCACGAACTCACTAGACGAATAGCCCAGCGCGGTGAGGCGTTGAGATAGGTTCAGTAAAAAAGCCGCTAGCCGCTGCTCAGAGCGCATAGACCCCAAGGCCAACAGTACTTGGTGCGAGCGCGCAATTTCTCGACTCATCAAGCGGCGCACTTGGTGCTGCAATGATGGCACGTAGCGAGAGATTTCGTCGATATCCTGAAGTTTTACGACACATACTTCAGAATCTTCCATGGCGATGGCAGAGGAGCTGTGAACACCCTCAATCATGCCATCGAGTCCAACGATCTCGCCTGGTAAGAAAAAACCCGTTATCTGGTGTGTGCCGTTGGCTTCATCGAGTTGTGATTTGATCGAACCCGTACGCAAACCAAAGAGGGCATCCAGTTTCTCGCCGTGTTGGAAGAGCGCTTGACCCTTTTCCAGCCGGATGCGGTCTTTGACCAGATCGTCGAGCTTCGCAACCTCGGTGGCAGGCATGCCAACGGGTAAGCATACGCTGCCCATCATGCAGGTAGAGCAGTGCGTGGCTTCGGCGGCGACCGGAATGTGTTTAAGCATATCTCTCACGCGTTTTGTGGCAAAAGTTAACTAACCACTCTCACTGTGATTGTAGTCCTGTTGATCTGGATCAAGTGGTTTTTGTCTTTCGAAGACTAAGCTTTCATGAGTTGCTTGTAATTTGGCTAGAGAGCCATTGAAAAGCGGCATTTTGCCCGCATCTTCTAAACATCAAATCTTGGCCACAAGCCACACCTCGTTAGGAGCACCACCATGCGTTTTGACAAACTGACTACCAAATTCCAGCAAGCTCTCGCCGATGCGCAAAGCCTGGCCGCGCGTCAGGAGCACCCCTATATCGAACCGGCTCACGTGCTGTCCGCCTTGCTGGCAGATAGCGAGAGCGGCGCGGCAAGTCTGCTCGCCCGTGCCGGCGTAGCAATTAATAAGCTGCAGGCAAGCCTGGCAGCAACGCTTAAAGCCTTACCCCAAGTTAAGGGCGGCGATGACAACATTCAAGTCAGCCGCGACTTGCAGGCCGTGTTTACGCGCGTAGATAAAGAGGCCTCAAAGCGAGGTGACACCTACATTCCGAGTGAATTATTCCTTCTGGCCTTGGCAGACGACAAGGGCGAGGTCGGACGTGCACTCAAAGAGGCCGGTTTGCAGCGTAAGGCGCTTGAAGCCGCCATTGACGCGGTGCGTGGCGGTGAGGCTGTCAAAGACCAAGAGGGTGAGTCCAATCGTGAAGCGTTAGCGAAATACACGATGGATTTGACTGAGCGTGCCCGGCAGGGAAAGCTTGACCCCGTGATCGGTCGCGATGACGAGATTCGACGCGCGATTCAGATTCTTCAGCGTCGCACCAAAAACAATCCCGTGCTGATCGGTGAACCTGGTGTCGGTAAAACCGCCATCGTCGAGGGATTAGCGCAGCGCATCGTCAATGACGAGGTACCTGAGAGCCTTCGGGGTAAGCGTGTGCTTTCCCTTGATTTGGCAAGCTTGCTCGCGGGCGCGAAGTTCCGTGGTGAGTTCGAGGAGCGTCTTAAGGCTGTGCTCAAAGAACTGTCGCAGGATGACGGCAGCAGTATCATTTTTATCGATGAAATCCACACAATGGTGGGGGCCGGTAAGGCTGAGGGTGCAATGGATGCCGGCAATATGCTTAAGCCCGCCTTGGCGCGCGGTGAGCTGCATTGCATCGGCGCAACCACGCTTGACGAGTACCGCAAGTACATCGAGAAAGATGCTGCGCTTGAGCGTCGCTTCCAGAAAGTCATTGTCGACGAGCCCAATGTGGAGTCAACGATTGCCATCCTGCGTGGTTTGCAGGAGCGCTATGAGTTGCATCACGGCGTTGAGATCACTGACCCGGCGATTGTGGCGGCTGCAGAGTTATCGCATCGTTACATCACCGACCGCTTTTTGCCAGATAAGGCCATCGACTTAATTGACGAGGCGGCTGCACGTATCCGTATGGAGATCGACTCCAAGCCTGAGGTCATGGATCGACTCGATCGGCGCATCATTCAATTGAAGATCGAGCGTGAGGCCGTTAAAAAAGAGACTGACGAAGGCTCGATGCGTCGCCTGCAGATTATCGAGGAAGAACTCGAGAAGTTGCAACGCGAGTACAACGATTTTGAAGTGATCTGGAAAAGCGAGAAGGCTGCTGTTCAAGGGACGCAATCGATCAAAGAAGAGATCGAACGCGCTCGTGCCGAAATGGCTGAGCTGCAACGCAAGGGTCAGTTCGATAAGCTTGCTGAAATTCAATATGGCAAACTGCCAGAGTTAGAGACACGTCTGAAAGCGGCTGAGGGCGCTGGTGCGACAGCGGGCGCTGCAGATAAGCCACGTCTGTTGCGCACACAAGTTGGTGCGGAAGAGATCGCAGAAGTTGTTTCGCGCGCCACAGGGATTCCTGTGTCAAAAATGATGCAAGGCGAGCGTGACAAGCTTTTGCAAATGGAAGATCGCTTGCACCAGCGGGTCATTGGGCAAGATGAGGCTGTTGGGCTAGTTGCTGACGCAATCCGACGTTCGCGCGCCGGGCTGTCCGACGCGTCACGCCCTTATGGTTCGTTCTTGTTTCTTGGACCAACCGGTGTGGGTAAGACAGAACTTACCCGTGCCCTTGCAGACTTCTTATTCGATTCGGATGAGCAATTGATTCGTATCGATATGAGTGAGTTCATGGAAAAGCACTCGGTTGCGCGTTTGATCGGTGCCCCTCCAGGCTATGTTGGTTACGAAGAAGGGGGCTATCTGACAGAGGCTGTGCGTCGCAAGCCCTATAGCGTCGTCTTGCTTGATGAAGTTGAAAAAGCGCACCCTGATGTCTTCAACGTGTTGTTGCAAGTGCTCGATGATGGTCGTCTGACCGACGGGCAAGGGCGCACGGTGGATTTTCGCAACACGGTGATCGTAATGACCTCGAACCTCGGATCGCAGCATATTCAAGCGATGGTGGGCAAGCCTTATGAGGCGATCAAAGCCGTTGTCTGGGATGATTTAAAAAATCACTTCCGGCCAGAGTTTTTGAATCGGATCGATGAGGTTGTCGTATTTCACGCCTTGGATAGTGCACACATCGAGAAGATCGCTGGTGTTCAGATCCAGCGCTTGGCTAAGCGTATGTTGCAGCAGGAGATGATGTTAGAGGTTTCGGCTGCGGCACAGGCTGAGTTGGCACGCACTGGGTTTGATCCGGTTTTCGGTGCAAGACCGCTCAAGCGTGCGATCCAGCAGCAACTCGAGAATCCGATTGCGAAACTGATTCTCCAAGGCAAGTTCGGCCCACGTGATGTGGTGCCGGTCGATTGGCGAGATGGAAAGTTCGTGTTCGAACGAACTCTCCAGTAAGTCAGACAGGCGCTACAGTCTGGTCTACCCTGAAACATCTGGCGCTGTGATCTTCAGTGAGCCAGATCGTTTCAGGTAGTGCCTTGCGGCAATCGTCCGTCGCCAAGCTGCAGCGGTCTGCAAACACGCAGCCTGGTGGCAGGTTACTCAAGTCGGGTGGTGCGCCTGGAATAGTCTCGAGGCGCGTTCCCTTCTTGACCGACCCATGGGCCAAGCTTTTCAGCAAAGCACGGGTGTAAGGGTGGCGCGGTGAGCGCATCAGGGTTCGGGTTGTACCTTGCTCGACAATCCGTCCCGCATACATCACAGCTATGCGATCTGCTACCTCAACGGCCGCACCGATGTCATGCGTGACAAACACCACCGACAGGCCAAGTTCGCGTTGCAGTTCGCGCAACAAAAGCAGAATTTGAATCTGTACGGTTGCATCCAGCGCGGTTGTAGGTTCATCTGCAAGAAGCAGCTGTGGTTGACTGGCGAGCGCCAGAGAAATCATTGCACGTTGGCGCATACCACCTGACATTTCATGGGGGTAGGCATCAAGACGTCGCTCAGGGCTAGGAATGCGTACGCGCTCAAACAACGACAGTGCGCGCGCACGTGCCTGTTCCTTACTGATGTTTTCGTGGCGAAGGATCGCTTCGATGATTTGCTCGCCTACGGTATAGACCGGGTCCAGTGCCAGCAGCGGTTCCTGAAAAATCATGGAGGCGACTTTGCCCCGAAAATCAGACAGCTCAGAATTAGAGAGTTGCACAACATCCTGATCGCCGACCAGAATTTGTCCTTCAAGCTTTGAGCGCGAGGGGTTGTGGAGTCGCAAAATTGAGCGCAACGTAACGCTTTTGCCTGAGCCTGATTCGCCGATCAGCGCAACCACTTCGCCGCGTTTGACCTTTAAGTTAACGCCAGAGACCGCACGTACAGGCTTGCGACCTCCG
>CAIYWO010000044.1 GCA_903929925.1 uncultured beta proteobacterium
ACCGAGTTCGATCCAGTTTCGCCGCACCCGGTTGTCGCACTGATCACTGAGTGGCTCGACAGAGAGGGCCGGATTGAAAAGCGTGACGAGCAATCGGATCTGGGTGGCACGATGCGCAAGGGTTCACAAAAATGTCCGATTAAGCCCGGCACCTTAGCGAGCAAGATCTATGGTGCGCAGGTCAATGAGCGTCACCGTCATCGTTACGAGGTCAATAATGTCTACGTGCCGCGCTTAGAAGAAGCTGGCCTAGTTATCAGTTCCCTCACTCCTACCGAAAATCTACCGGAAATGATGGAACTTCCAAACCATCCGTGGTTTGTGGGTGTGCAGTTTCACCCAGAGTTCACCTCAACACCGCGCGACGGTCATCCGCTATTCACGAGCTACATTCAGGCGGCCTTGGCGCATCAGACACAACGCAAAGGGTCCTGATGAAGCTGTGCGGATTTGAAATCGGTCTAGAGAAGCCTTTCTTTCTGATCGCGGGTCCCTGTGTCATTGAGTCTCGCCAAATGGCGTTCGATACGGCGGGCCAGCTGCTCGAGATGACCTCCGCCCTCGGGATCCCGTTTATCTATAAAAGTTCTTTCGACAAGGCTAACCGTAGTTCGGGTACGTCTTATCGTGGTCCTGGGATGGAGGAGGGTTTGCAGATCTTGGCCGATGTCCGCGCAAGTTTAAAGGTTCCGGTTCTGACCGACGTACACGATAAGGATCAAGTGACTGCTGTGGCAGCGGTCGTAGATGTCTTGCAGACGCCTGCTTTCTTGTGCAGACAAACTGATTTCATCGAGGCCTGTGCCGCGAGTGGCAAGCCCGTCAATATCAAAAAGGGACAGTTCCTTGCCCCTCACGATATGCTGCAAGTGGTCAACAAGGCGCGACACGCTGCGCGAGCAGCCGGAGTTCCTGAGGACATCATGGTTTGCGAACGCGGAGTTTCGTTCGGTTACAACAATCTTGTTTCTGATATGCGCTCCTTGGCCATCATGCGTGAGACGCAGTGTCCTGTCGTGTTTGATGCGACGCATTCAGTTCAATTGCCAGGTGGGCAAGGTACGTCGTCCGGCGGACAGAGAGAGTTTGTACCTGTGTTAGCCCGGGCTGCAGTGGCTGCGGGTGTGAGTGGTTTGTTTATGGAAACACACCCTGATCCTGCGAAAGCAATGTCCGATGGCCCGAATGCCGTTCCCTTGGGGAAAATGAAAGCGCTGCTCGAGACTTTGCTGGATATTGACCGTGTTGTGAAACGTAATGGGTTTTTAGAAACCCAGTTCACTTAGGTCTGACTCGACGATTATTTTGAAATAACTATTGAATATTTTATCTTTCAGGAACTAGAGAAATGAGTGCAATCGTAGACATCATCGGTCGTGAAATTCTTGATTCGCGCGGCAACCCAACTGTCGAGTGCGATGTGTTGCTTGAGTCGGGTGCTATGGGTCGTGCGGCAGTGCCTTCAGGTGCTTCCACAGGCAGTCGTGAGGCGATCGAACTACGTGATGGCGATAAGTCACGCTATCTCGGGAAGGGTGTCCTGCGTGCAGTTGAAAACCTCAATACAGAGGTATCCGAGGCGCTCATGGGCCTGGATGCTCAAGAGCAAACTTTTCTTGATCGCACACTAATCGAGCTGGATGGCACAGAAGGGAAGTCGCGCCTGGGTGCCAATGCGATCTTGGCGGCTAGTATGGCCGTTGCTCGTGCTGCTGCGGATGAGTCAGGTTTGTCTCTTTATCGCTATTTTGGTGGTAGCGGTCCGATGAGTATGCCCGTGCCAATGATGAACGTTATCAATGGTGGGGCACACGCGAACAACACGCTCGACATGCAAGAACTTATGATCTTGCCGATTGGTGCAACCAGTTTCCGTGAGGCCCTGCGCATGGGGGCGGAAACCTTCCACGCGCTCAAAAAAATCATTAACGACCAGGGCATGTCGACTGCCGTGGGTGACGAGGGTGGCTTTGCCCCCAACGTTCCTAACCACGAAGCGGCGATTCAACTGATTTTGCGCGCGATTGAAAACGCGGGTTACGAGCCAGGTACGCAAATTGCCTTGGGCCTGGATTGTGCCGCATCTGAGTTCTATAAAGATGGCAAGTACACGTTGCACGGTGAAGGTGGGATTTCATTGTCATCCAGGGACCTCACTAGTTTGTTGGCGACCTGGTGCGACAAGTACCCAATTATCTCGATCGAAGACGGCATGGCTGAAAACGACTGGGAAGGTTGGAAGCATCTGACCGAGCAACTTGGTCGTAAGGTACAGCTGGTCGGTGACGACCTATTCGTAACCAACACCAAGATCTTGAAACAAGGGATTGATCAGAATATTGCAAACTCGATTCTGATCAAGATCAACCAAATCGGCACCTTGACGGAAACGTTTGCAGCGATTGAAATGGCTAAGCGTGCTGGCTATACCGCTGTCGTTTCGCATCGTTCCGGTGAAACAGAAGACTCGACCATTGCTGATATCGCAGTGGCCACCAATGCGATGCAGATCAAAACGGGTTCGCTCTCGCGTTCAGATCGTATGGCTAAGTACAATCAATTGCTGCGTATTGAAGAAGAGTTGGCAGAGGTTGCAACCTATCCAGGGCGTGACGCCTTCTACAATCTGCGGTAAAACCGGATTGCCGCAGTCGATGGCTGCGGCGAGACACTGAGGTGCTATGCGTCTTTTGTTTGTCGGATTGTTATTGCTGGCTGGCCTGGTCCAATATCCCTTGTGGATGGGTCGGGGCGGCTGGTTTGACGTCTGGGATTTGCAGATGAAAGTATCCGATCAGCGCACGGTGAATGATGGTCTGGACGGTCGTAATAGAGCGCTAGCTGCGGAAATCGAAGATCTGCGCACTGGTACGGAGGCGGCAGAGGAACGCGCCCGGTCTGAGCTTAGTATGGTCAAACAGGGCGAGGTGTTTGTCCAGGTGTTGCCTCCTGGGGTTAAAGCACCGGAAGTCAAAGCTCCTCCGCCTCGCGCTGGCGTTAAGCCCGCACAACCAGCGGCCAATACTACTGCGCCGGCCATCCGCCCGACTACGCAGCCGCGTTAAACAGTCACGACTGTCATTCAGGCAGATCGCTTTGCATCAATACTTTGTATTCTGCGACGAGGGGAATGAACCCCGCGCGTCGCGCTTGTGCGAGCACCTGCTGGTGTCCAGCCCTTGCCTTGCTGCCCAGTCGGCTCAGTGATCGTATTGCCGAGCTCAGCCAAGGTTGTTTCGGTACGTATAAATAGGTCAGTCTCAAATGCAAGACGTCGTCTGGAGGGTGTCCAGAATGTCGCGGTTTGACGATGAAGACTTTATTTTGTGCCGCGCGTGCACGGGCGGGGGCCAGGATATCGATGTAGTACGCGGCAAGGCCCAAGCGTTGGGTGGATTTCCCGTGCTGGTGTTGGGCCGCTTTGCTGGCATACGTGGCGCGCAGTCCTCGGATCAAGGCAGGCTGCCACTTTGCCGGATTGGCGTGCGTCACCGCAGCAACACGTGCGGCCTCTTGCAGTGCCAAGCTCATTAGATGTCTAGTTTGGTGTGCTTGTGCAAACTCAATGCAGAGGCCCGCTAAGAACAGGACGACCAACAGGCCAAGGGTCGCTTCGATCAGTGCAGTGCCACGCTGACTTCGGATGTTTAGGGTGTGCTTAGTCGTCATCCCAAGAAGTATTGACCTTTGTTGTTAAAAGGTCGATCCGTAGAAGTTCGTCCCTCAGGGCTCGGGTAAAATAACTCAACTTTTTCAAGGACAAGTAATGAACTCGCCCACTGCTGCTTTCCCATACATTCCTGGCATCCGTTTGTTGCATTCGCCCGGTCCCTCGAATGTACCGAAAGCTGTGATGGATGCGATGACAAATCAGCCGATCGATATGGGCGATCCCCGTGTGGATGCCTGCATTGACGCGTGCGAAGAGGGTTTGAAGTCATTGCTCAATGCCCCGTCTGCCGAAGTCTTTATGTACGCGGCAAATGGCCATGGTGTCTGGGAAGCCATGATCGTCAACTTATTGGCGCCCGGACAAAAAGTTCTGATTCTCGGTACGGGTCACTTCTCTGATTCATGGGCCTTGATGGCCGAAGCGATGGGTGCCGTGGTGCTGCGCACACCCTATCAAGAAGGCTACCCGATTGACCCGGCTGCGGTGCAAGAGGCGCTGCGTGCTGACACTAAACATGAAATTGTTGCAGTGTTTGCTGTGCATACCGATACGGCGAGCAGCACGACAAGCGATGTATTGGCGCTGCGTAAGGCAATTGACGCAACAAAACATCCAGCACTTTTCGTTGTTGATGTGGTGGCCTCGCTAGGGGCTGTGCCGTTTGAAATGGAAAAGTGGGGCGTCAATGCAGTCATTGGTGCCTCGCAAAAAGGTCTGATGGTGCCCCCGGGTGTAGGCTTTTGTGCCGCAGATGCGCGCGCGATGGAAGTCTGTGCGGCAAATCCGGCGCCGCGCTTTTACTGGGACTGGTTGCGTCGTCGCAAGGGCCCGTCTTACAGCCGGTTTTGTGGCACTGCACCACAGAATTTGTTGTTCGGGATGCAGGCATCCTTTGGTTTGCTTGCTAAAGAAGGGTTGGCCAACGTACACGCCCGTCATGCACGTTTAGCTGGTGCAGTGCAGGCAGCGGTAGCGTCTTGGTCTGAAGCAGGCAATCTGCAGTTCTTGTGCCATGTGCCAGAAGCGCGCTCCGTGTCGGTTACTGCTGTTCTCGTCAAGCCCGGCATTGATCCCGAACTCATTCGTAAAACAGCACGCGACAAATTCCAGGTGCTCATTGCAGGAGGCCTTGGTCCTTTCGCTGGGCGTGTGTTTCGTATCGGCCATCTGGGCGATCTAAATCCTGCAATGATTCTCGGTTGCTTGTCCGGTGTTGAGGCTGCCATGCAGTCCCTGGGTATTAATGTAGGCGAGCGTGGGGTGCGCAGCGCAGTGGAATACCTCGCCCGTACAGCGGATCAGTAAGCGTGTTGTTCAGGAAACTGCTCGCGATTATTTCGTTGAGTTTGCTTGCCTGTTGTGTACAAGCGCAGTCGGACCTCATTCGCGAGCGCGCAATTTATGTTGATGACACGCGAACGCTAGGCATAGACGAAATCACTGGCAAAGAGTTTGAGCCGTTCACCGGCGTGCTCAAACGCTCATTGACGCCCAAGGCTCGTTGGGTTCGGTTAAGCATTGACAAAAGTGCCACCGCTGACCCCTCGGTCGTCTTGGTGGTTGGTCCGCACTACCTTGCCGAGATTGCTTTGTACGAGCGCCACAGGGGTGAATGGCTCAGGCGCGTTGTAGGCGACCGGTATCCCGCCGAGCAAGTGGGTTGCCCGTTTGGCCAGTATTGTTTTTCTATCCAGCTAGATCAATTGGAAGGCTCTGATCTTTATCTGCGTATTGCGACGACGAACGGGTACTACCTAACAGCCAAACTGTTTGATCGCATTGGCCTTAATCAAGAGAATACGGACCAAGCGCTCAGCGCAGGCTTAGAGTGCGGGGTACTGATGGCGCTAATTGTTTTGTCGATACTCTTATTTTTTAGCGGTGGCGGTTCGCTTGCAGCGTATTTTTTGGCGACACAGGTGTCCGCACTTTTGTTGACCTTGTCGGTGTTAGGCACCTACGCTCAGTATCTTACCCCCGAGACTGCCTGGGTGGATAACCTGCTCTTTAACTTGTTCTACGTAATCCGTCTGCTGTTCTCTGTCTGGCTGTCTTTGGCATTCTTTCAAAATTTGGTGAAGCCCGCGTGGTACGTCCAGCTTGTTCGAGTCGTTTCCTTTGTGCTTATCGCCCAACTTTGTTGGCTGTTTTTTCAGCCCGTGTCTCTATATGCGTTGGCGTTTAACTTCACTTGTGTTGTCTTTTGGCCGATCATTTGGGCGGTTGCCCTCTACCAGGCGGGCATTCGTCCCTTTATTCATCGTAGTTTGATGCTTTGTTTAGCTGCTTTCATGATCTTAATGCTTTGGGCTGACATGATCCCCGGGCTAGGTTTGGCCCAAGCTGATCGTATGCTGGTACCAGGGAATTTTGGCGGGCTAATCGTCTCAATTTTTATGTCAGTCTTAGTAGCGAGTGAAATACGTGTTCGACGCCTCAATAACCAAAAAATTGCGACTGAGTTAGCGCGAACGCAAGCGCACAATGTCCTCGAGCATCAGCAGGTAAAAGAGCGCAGTATGATGATTGATATGCTGACTCATGAACTCAAGAATCCACTGGCTGCGATGCGTATGGCGGCGGGTTCGCTTAAGGTCAGTCTCTTACGCTTGCCACCCTCTGAGACGAGCGACGCGAATGAGCGGATCGGCACTATGATCCAAGCAATTCAGGGTATGAATACAGTGATCGAGCGCTGCGTACAAGTTGATTCGCTTGATCAGAAAAAAATAGCTTTTAGACCAGAAGAGCTCGATGTCGAAGATCTCTTGCGGGAGGCGATTCGCGATTCGGTAGATCCCATGCGAATCCAACTTCGTCTTACGTCGTCTGATTTATTCGTAAAGACTGATCCCAATCTGTTTGCGGTTGTAGTGGCAAATCTGCTCGATAATGCACTCAAGTATTCACCAGCGAAGACACCTATCCGGTTGATTGCGAATCTGGATGATAGTGGCGTTTTTACTTTAACTGTTGAGAATTCGATCGGCGCAGCAGGTGTTCCTGATCCAAGCAGTGTTTTTTCTCGGTACTATCGGGGTGAGAATGCGCATACTTCCCCGGGGACTGGCCTGGGTCTATATTTAGTAAAATCTATTTGTGATGTGTTGGGCGGTACGATTACAACCCGAAGTGCACATGAAAAAGTATACTTTTTAGTAACGTTAAAACCATGATCGCTAACACAACTGTGGGTACGCTGACTCCGCTCTTGCGCATCGCCTTGGTTGAGGACGATCCGTTGTTGCGCAAAGAGATTCATTACCATTTAAAGCAACAAGGCTTCGTTGTTTACGCTCTGGACAGTGGCGTGTCGCTTGATCAGTTGTTGTTAACTGAGCCCATTGATGCGCTCGTACTAGATTTGAATTTACCCGGGGAGGATGGGTTGTCTATTGCGCGACGTATGCGCCTTCACATCCCGTCGATGGTCATCATCATGTTGACCGCACGTACCGCAGTGCCAGAGCGTCTCAAGGGCTATGAGGCCGGTGCGGATATTTATTTGACTAAGCCAGTCGCCCCAGAAGAGCTGACCGCCGCGCTGCTCAGTCAGTATCGGCGCGCGCAGCAGAGTAGCATGCCGCCTGTGTCGCTGATGCTATCACTTCAGCACCTTTCGTTAAGCTCGACAAGTACCCAGCAAAAGGTGTATCTCACCAACAGTGAAAAGGTGTTTTTGGTGGCCTTGGCGCAAGCGACGCATCATTTGCTCGAAAGTGAAGTCATCTGCGAAATCCTGAGCCAGCGTGCAGATGTGTCGAATATCGGGCGTCGCTCTCTAGAGAGTCTCGTCAGTCGTCTGCGTAAAAAAATAGCAACAATCATGCCCCAAGATGCGGAGTCTCCGATCAAAGCGGTGTGGGGTGTGGGCTATCAGTTGTGCGTGCCTGTGGAGCTGCAGGCCTAGTGCACCGCACTGAATAACGTAAGAGCCTCTTTAGCACCGAAAGAGTAAGGTTGCCCGCAGAACTCACAAGCAATGTCAATTGAGTCCTGCTCCTGAAACATATCCTGTACTTCAGATTTGCCGAGCATGCGCAGCATGTCTGCGACGCGTGCATGTGAACAAGAGCAACGCCATGTAACAGCACGTGGTTCAAAGGAATGTAGTAGCTCATCCCAGAACAAACGATGCAAAAGTGTGTCCTGATCGATACATAACATTTCGGTTTGGTTAAGCGTTTGAGCAAGGTGCTGTGCGCGTTCCCACGACTCCTCTGCTGTCGAGAGTGCCGCTTGTTGGTTACCGCCCTGTACGGGGAGGCGTTGCAACAATAAGCCGGTGCAGCGTTGTGAATCGGCAGCAAGCCATATTCGAGTGTCTAATTGTTCGGAGCGCAACATATATTGTTCAAGCGCAGCGGCAATTGTGTCGCCCTCTAGCGGAACAATACCTTGGTACACCTGGCGTCCGAGGGTGTGTTTCGGTGGATCCAGCACAACAATAAATTTAGCGGTGCCACCCGGATTCACCAGAGACTGCAAGTTTGGTGCTGAGGGTAGAGCACGTTCGCGCATTTTGACGGTGGCCCGCACGCTGAGGTCAGCCCGGCATTCCACCACCATGAGTGCGATGGCGCCGTCACCCTGCAATTGCAAGAGTAGCGAGCCATCAAACTTTAAGGTTGCCGACAGCAAGGTTGCTGCAGCGACCAATTCTCCGAGTTGTGCAGCGACGCATGGCGGATAAGTGTGATGTGCCTGCGCAGCGAGCCACGTTTGTGTGAGCTCGACCGACTCAATACGCACACTACGGTCTTCGAATAAAAACTTTTTTAGAGAGTCCGACATGCAAACCAGAAAAGTGGATTAACCCAAGCGCTTGAGTTGTTGACGGTACATTTGCCCGCGACGCGCATAATTTTCGATATTGCTGCGGATGGTTGCGATTTCTTCTTCAGAAAGAGTGCGGGTGATTTTTCCGACACCGATCACCAGACTCCCATCTGGAATTTCACGTCCCTCGGGGACAATGGCGCCGGCACCGATCAAACAGTTACGGCCAATTTTGGCGTGATTCAGCACGATGGCTTGCATGCCGATTAATGACCCGGAGCCAATCTGACAGCCGTGCAACATTGCCTGATGACCAATCGTGACGTGGTCGGCAACAATCAGAGGTGCTCCAGTGTCTGAATGTAAAACACTGCCTTCCTGCACGTTACTGTGGTGGCCAATATCAATCACAGTGTTATCGCCGCGAATACTCACGTTCGACCAGATGCTCGCGTGCTCACGCACAATGACATCGCCAATGATGTCGGCTGATTCAAAAATAAATGCTGTTGGGTCAATGCGTGGCGCTAGATCGCCGAGTTGGTAAATCGCCATGGTTGGAAACGCCTGTAAAGCCAGTAGAAGACTTGCAGTTTACCCGACCGCTTTAGGCTTGTTTGCCAACCTACTGCGACGACCTGCAAACCAAAAATAGCCCTCTAAATCTTGTTGGACCAAATCGCCGGTACGCCACCAGCCCGTCGTCATAAATTCAAGGGTCGCTGCTTCATTACGCCAGTAGAGTAGAGGGGCGATTGGATCCGAGTAACCAAACAAATCCTGGCGGTGGAGCGCGAGCTCGCCCACTTCGCCCGGTGCAGCAAATGTACCGTCCTCTCGCAGAACGGCTAGTTTGTGGCCTGGAAAACAACGCCCGAGGCTCCCAGCTCGTTTAGGCCATTTTTGATTGCTGTCGCCGACAACGCAGGCAAGTTCTGTTTGATTAAAAATCTCGTTGGGAGTCGCACCTAGGACGTGTTCACACCATGCAAGCACCGGCGCGCTGAGGGTTTCTTCGCAGGTGACAAGATGTTTGAGTGTCGCCAGTTGAGCCACGCTTGCGCTCGGCAAGTGTGCAACCCATTGTTTGAGTGTGCTGGCTGGTAGTAGAGAGTGACTGACACGATAGCGCGCGACCAGTCCAGGTATTTGTTCGAGGCTCAGGGGCTCACAAACACCCACTAGAGGAATGCCGAAATATAGCGCCGGAAGAAGCCCGCACAACAGTCCACTCGATCGGGCCCAGTCGATGGGGGTCCAGAATGCTTCGGCATTGGCGGGAAACCAGTTTTGCGAGGCAACAAAGCCAGGCAGGTTTCCCATGAGCGTAGAGTGGGGCAGCAGAACACCTCGGGCGGGTCCTGTCGCACCTGCGGTATACATCAGCAATGCTGGCTCATTGGCCGCAGTTTGGACCGGCTTGAAGATATCCGATTGTCTAATTAGTAGGCTGCGCCAGGGCAACACGCGCTCGTCTGGGACATCGATACCCACGAGTTGAGTGAGCTTGTGGCAGCGTTGCAAGATTGGGAGTAAGTTGTTTGCGCCTTGTGGATCGAGCAGTGCCACGCGCGCCTCCGCATCGCGTAAGCGGTACTCCATGGCCTTTGGGGGCAGTTGTGTTGAAAGCGGTAAAACCACCGCTCCAACACTGTAGATCGCGATATGGGCGATGATTGCCTCGGCACGTTGCGACATGACCACTGCGACGCGGTCACCGCGCTTGACGCCCATTTTCAGCAAACCATTTGAAAGCTGATTGGCCGTTGCGCCTAGACGCTCGTAAGTCCAGACAGTGCGGTCGCCGCGAGCATTCTCTGCGAACAAAGCGATACGGCGCGCATCGGCTGAGCTGCTTGTCCAGCGATGACAGCACTCCTGCCCAATATTGAGCTGGGCGGGTAATTGCCAGCGAAATGAATCGCACAATGAAGCGTGTTGGTCCAGCATCCTGAGTATTTGGTCTGTTTCAGACCGTAAGCATGGCGCAGCCAGCTAAATGGCGCAACAAAGACCTGCTCTGGAAGGACGAAACTAAGGGTTTTTACTAGGACGGACGCTAATTAAGCGAGTGCCAGCAAGGCGGTCGTGTAAAAACTGTCCGTCCTGAGTAAACCAGGTGGGCAAAAATACTAAGAAGGGGGTGACCACAATAAACATCAGAAACGCAGGCCATCCTGATAAGGTGGCTGCGGCCCAGATAAGTGCTGTGCCGGCAAGTGGGATTAGCCACATCAAAGCGTAGCGTGTGAGCATCTGCTGCCAGCTTAAGGAGCCACCAGAGGTACTTTGCAACCGAATATGCCACGCTTTCATGGGCAGAGTTTGCCCGCTACGTCGCCAACAGATCAAAAAGTACACGCCAATAGTAATGAACAGCCAGGCCTGGCGGGTGCCGCGTAGAACGAGGCCATGCCGGCTTTGGGTCAGCGTATCGAAGAGATACCCGGCCAAAAATGTTACTGCGAAGAGTAAAACGCCCTCGTACATCATTGAGGCAAAGCGTCTGCCACGCGAGGGTGTCAGTGAGCTAGACTGACTGTGTTGCGGGTCTTGTGTGGGCTTGGAGCGTGCATTCATGCGGGCATTATCCCGCACTTTTGTCCGCCCCAATACCTATTTAGACCATGTCGCGCATGTTGGTTTGCGAACGAGCTTTGGCGATGAAAGACGCTGTATTGCTCACGAGTTTGCCAATGCTGCGCAAAGGACGAAAACGGAATTGCTGGTCAATGGCTTTGGCCAACAGGTCGCGTTCAAGCGCATCGGTCAGGCGTACGGTGTTTGTGGTTTGCATGATGATTTCCTGTTTGGATTAGGGATAACCCTATTATTAGGGATAACCCGAAACCATGCAAACAATATTAGGGGATAACCCTAGTATTTGGTTTGATGTTGCGTTGCGACAACATTTTTTTCGAATTCGACGGGTCTAAGACCGAGGGCACAGCCCGTTTTAGTCCCGGTAGCTTGCAGCCACAAGTTCGAAGTTAAAGAGCCTGCAATCTAGCGCACCGTTAAACACGGGTGTACGTCGGTTCGCCTTCAGACGCAGATGCTTGGGCAGATCAAGATCCGACGTGATGAT
>CAIYWO010000045.1 GCA_903929925.1 uncultured beta proteobacterium
ATCGTAGAAACGAATTCAAAAATCAAACTATTTATCAAGTAAAGGAACTCTCATGAACGTACAACGTCGCAGACTTCTGCAAATGTCAGCAATAGTGGGCCTGATGGCCAGTGCTGGCCTCATGACACAGGCCGAAGCCGCTGCCTGGAACAAAGCCGCCTTCGAAGCGAAGTCGGTCGATGATGTCGCCAAAATTTTAGGTGGTGCTACACCAACCAAATCTGACGCGATCACTTTACGTGCGCCCGATATTGCAGAAAACGGTGCCGTCGTGCCTGTTGGTGTTGAAACAAATCTCAAGGCAACAGAGCTTGCGATCCTCGTTGAGAAAAACCCAAGTGCACTTGCCGCCATGTTCATCATCCCTGCTGGCGCTGAAGCCTTTGCATCGACGCGCGTCAAAATGGGTCAGACCTCAAACGTGTTTGCTCTGGCGAAAGTCGATGGCAATTGGCTGATGACCTCCAAAGAAGTCAAAGTAACCCTAGGCGGCTGTGGCGGCTAAGCGCCCCCTATCGCAAACGCAGAACAAACACTGAACATAGCAAAGAGAGAAAATCATGGCAGATCCAATGCGCATTCGTGCGACTGAGAAAGACGGTGTAGTGGACGTACGTGTACTGATGAAACACGACATGGAAACAGGTCAACGTAAAGACGCGGCTGGCGCAACTATCCCAGCTTGGTTTATTTCAACGCTCGAAGCCAAGATCGGTGACAAAGTCGTCTATGCAGCCCAGTTCGGCCCTGCTGTATCGAAAGATCCTTATCTGCAATTCAAATTGAAGGGCAGCGGAAAAAAAGGCGACACAATCGTCGTCACCTGGGCAGACAATAAAAACGAAACCCGCACCGACAAAGCAGAAATCAAATAATTTTGATTTGCTTATAAAAGCGAGCCGCGCTAATGCGGTTCGCAAAAATGGAGACAACCATGAAACGGTTCCTATTCGCTGGGCTCACAACGTTTTTGCTCAGCTCATCTTCTATCGCTTTGGCGCAAACCGCGTCAGATCAACTTGCCGAATACCGCAAAATGCTAGCGGACGGTAATCCCGCCGAACTGTACGAAGCAGAGGGCGAGGAACTGTGGGCAAAACCAGCAGGTCCTAAAAATGTTTCGCTTGAAAAATGCGACCTAGGCCTCGGGCCTGGCGTTATCAACGGCGCCTCAGCACGACTACCACGCTACTTTGCTGACACCAATCGCGTACAAGATCTTGAATCACGTCTGATGACCTGCATGACGACTCTGCAAGGTATTCCAGAGGCTGAGATGGTCAACGGTTCGTTTGGCAAGGGCATACGCAAAAATATCGAAGCCATCGTCGCATACGTCGTCACGCAATCAAAAGGCATGAAGATCAATGTGTCGGTGAGTCACCCCAAAGAAAAAGAAATGCTCGCACTTGGCGAAAAAATCTTTTATCTCCAGGGTGGTCCGATGGACTTCTCCTGTGCTTCCTGCCACGCCGTGGACGGCAAGCGTATCCGCATGCAAGATTTGCCGAACCTGACGACACAGAAAGGTGCTGCAGAAGGTTGGGGTAATTGGCCTGCTTATCGCGTTTCAAGTGGTACGTTCTGGACCATGCAGCAACGCCTGAACGACTGCTACCGCCAGCAACG
>CAIYWO010000046.1 GCA_903929925.1 uncultured beta proteobacterium
CCGAGAATCTTGTTCGTCTCAGCCTCTCCCTTCCATTCTTCGCGTGACATGCCATTACCCAGATCTTTGTCGATCCAAGGAATCAGATTGCCAGCGAGCGGGATACCAAATTGCTCGGTCGGTAACTGCCCCGACTGTTGGGTGCCAAGCACCTTGCGATCGATGTCTAAAATTGCAGAAGCAGGATCCGCTAATTCTGATTCCACTTCAGCATGAATGAGCCCAAACTGTTTGAGTAGCTCACGCATGTGCTGTGCACCACCGCCAGACGCAGCTTGATACGTCATAGACGTCATCCATTGAATCAAGCCCTGATTAAATAATCCGGCTAAGCCCATCAGCATGCAGCTGACCGTGCAATTGCCACCGATAAAATCCTTTACACCACGCTTGAGCGCAGCATCGATGACCGGACGATTGACTGGGTCAAGCACAATAATCGCATCATCCTTCATGCGTAGCGTGCTAGCTGCATCGATCCAGTAACCTTTCCATCCTGCAGCGCGCAATTTAGGGTAGACCTCTGAGGTGTAATCCCCCCCCTGTGCTGTCACGATTGTGTCAAGTTTCTTTAGCGCATCAATGTCGTATGCATTCTGCAGTGGCGTCTCGCCCGCCCAGACGGGACTCTTTCCGCCGGCATTGCTAGTGGAAAAAAATACTGGGTCGATGAGAGCAAAATCGCCCTCATCGCGCATGCGCTGCATGAGGACTGAACCAACCATACCGCGCCAACCGACCAAACCGACAGAGTGTTTCATTTCAGAACTTTGTAAAAAGAAGAAATATGCTGATATTGAGCATTTTATCGCTAATTAAAACTTAATAGAGTGCTTTGAGTACCGCATCGCCCATGGCGGCAGTCCCTACTTTGGTCGTGCCCGCCTCGAAAATGTCGGCCGTGCGCAGACCTTGTTGCAATACACGCTGTACCGCGAGCTCAATGCGCTTTGCTTGCGCATCGTTATCAAGCGAGTACCGTAGTAGCATGGCGGCCGACAAAATCGTTGCAAGCGGATTGGCTATTCCTTTGCCGGCAATGTCTGGTGCAGAACCATGACTTGGCTCATACAAGCCTTGACCCGAGGCATTCATCGACGCAGAAGGGAGCATTCCGATCGAGCCGGTCAGCATGGCAGCTTCATCAGACAAAATATCACCAAACAAATTACCCGTGACGATCACATCAAATTCGCGTGGTGCGCGAACCAATTGCATTGCTGCGTTATCGACATACATGTGCGTGAGCGCAACATCTGGATACTCTTTCGACACTTCGATAACCGTGTCACGCCAAAGTTGCGAGGTCTCTAAGACGTTGGCTTTATCGACGCTGCAAAGCTTGCGATTACGCTTCTGTGCAGCTTGAAATCCAAGGTGCGCAATGCGCCGAATCTCTGGCTCGGCATAGCGCATCGTGTCAAAGCCTTCCTTGCTACCAGCGAACGGACCGTCCGGGGCCGTACGAATGCCACGGGGAGACCCAAAGTAAATGTCGCCTGTTAATTCGCGCAAAATGAGAATGTCCAGGCCGGAGACGATCTCTGGCTTTAATGACGATGCATTAGCGAGTTCTGGATACAGAATAGCTGGACGTAAGTTAGCGAACAATCCCAAGGACTTCCGCAAGCCAAGAATCGCTTGCTCAGGACGGTGCTCACGAGGCAACTTGTCATATTTCCAATCGCCTACTGCTCCAAAGAGTACCGCATTGGACTCTTGCGCGAGCTTGAGTGTGGCAGGTGGTAACGGGTGTCCATGTAAGTCATACGCTGTGCCACCGACCGGCGCGTACTGAATATCGAGGGGCAAGTTCAAGGCCTGCAAAACGCGGACAGCTTGTTCGATAATTTCGGAACCGATGCCATCACCAGGCAGCACTGCAATTTTTTTTGACATGATCTGTACATCCAAAAATATTGGGCCGGAAATCCGGCCCGTGTAAAAGAGAGTTAACGGACGATCGGCACGACATCTAACCATGGATGGCGTGCAAGACGTTCTGCCTCGAAGGTCCGAATTTTTTCTTCTTTACGCAGCGTTAAACCGATCTCATCCAAACCATTCAGCAAACAGTATTTGCGGTGAGGTGTGATGTCGAACTCCATTGCGCGACCGTCCGGCGCAATGACGACCTGCTTTTCTAGGTCGATGGTTAATTTGTAGCCTACGAAGCCGCGGACTTCGTCAAATAGACGTGCGACCTGGAGCTCTGACAAAACGATGGGCAAGAAGCCTGTCTTGTAGCTGTTGTTAAAAAAGATATCTGCAAACGATGGTGCGATGACTGCGCGAAAACCATACTGCGCAAGCGCCCACGGGGCATGCTCCCGGCTCGAACCGCAGCCGAAATTCTTACGACCCAGCAAAATGGAAGCACCCTGGTAGCGAGAGTGGTTCAAAATGAAATCTGGGTTTAGCGGACGCTTTGCGTTATCCATACCCGGCTCGCCGTGGTCGAGATAACGCAGCTCATCAAACAAGTTCGGGCCGAAACCAGTTCTCTTGATCGACTTCAAAAACTGTTTCGGAATAATGAGATCGGTATCAACGTTCTCACGATCGAGCGGGGCAACGAGGCCTTGGTGTGTTGTAAATGCGTCCATGATGATTACCGAAAGTTACGTACGTCGACAAAGTGGCCGGCGACGGCAGCTGCAGCGGCCATCGCAGGGCTAACAAGGTGTGTGCGTCCGCCCTGCCCTTGACGCCCTTCGAAGTTGCGATTCGAAGTTGAAGCGCAGCGCTCGCCTGGCTCTAAGCGGTCGGCATTCATTGCGAGACACATCGAGCAACCCGGTTCACGCCATTCAAAACCTGCTTCGATAAAAATCTTATCTAGCCCCTCGCGCTCGGCTTGCGCCTTGACTAGGCCCGAGCCTGCAACAACCATGGCTTGACGAACATTACTCGCGACACGCTTGCCGCGTGCGACAGCTGCCGCGGCGCGTAAGTCTTCGATACGCGAGTTGGTGCACGAACCGATAAACACACGATCAACTTTAATATCTTGGATCGGCGTGTTGGGCTTCAAGCCCATGTACTCCAAAGCACGCTCCATTCCGCTACGACGGATTTCGTCTTTCTCGCGGTCAGGATCTGGTACACGACCGGTTACAGGCAACACCATTTCTGGAGATGTGCCCCAGGTGACTTGAGGTGAAATTTCCTTCGCGTCGATGTCAACAACACGATCAAAATGCGCGCCATCATCGGAGCGCAGGGTCTTCCAATACGCTACCGCAGCATCCCACAGGGCACCGCTTGGAGCGAAGGGACGACCCACAAAGTAGTCAATAGTTTTTTGATCAACGGCAACCATGCCGGACCTAGCGCCTGCTTCGATCGACATATTGCAAAGCGTCATGCGGCCTTCGATCGAAAGATCGCGGATAGCACTGCCCGCAAACTCGATTGCGTGGCCCGTGCCGCCTGCTGTCCCGATGACGCCGATGACGTGCAAGATAATGTCTTTAGCTGTACAGCCTACTGGCAGCGTACCTTCTACACGCACCAACATATTTTTGTTCTTCTTGGCTTGCAGAGTTTGGGTCGCCATGACATGCTCAACTTCAGATGTCCCGATACCAAAAGCTAGCGCAGCGACAGCGCCGTGCGTGCTCGTGTGTGAGTCACCACAGACCACCGTCATGCCAGGCAGCGTCGCGCCTTGCTCCGGTCCGATGACGTGCACGATTCCTTGACGCAGGTCATTCATCTTGAACTCAATTACGTTGTGCTTCTCGCAATTAGCATCCAATGTGTCGACTTGCAGTTTAGATATCGGATCGGTGATGCCCTCTTTACGGTCCACCGTTGGTACGTTATGGTCTGCGACAGCGAGGTTAGCGTTCAAGCGCCACAATTTACGCCCGGCCAGCTCCAAACCTTCAAACGCCTGAGGGCTGGTCACTTCATGCAACAAATGGCGGTCGATGTACAGGATTGTCGTGCCATCGGCCTCTTCGTGGACCACGTGGGCATCCCATAGTTTGTCGTAAAGTGTTTTTTTCATGACGTTGTCTCTAGTTCAGTCACTTGTAAGTGTTAATAAGTTAGCTGTCGATTATGCCATAGGGATAACCAGCTATTGGCTGTCAATCCTGGGCGTTTAACTGCGCGAAACGGACCCACAAAGCGCCCGATCAAGAAGTGCATGATCGGCAAGTACCAGCGCCAGAAGGGCCTCGGCAATTGGAGTCGCCCGGATGCCTACGCAAGGATCGTGCCGGCCAAGAGTCTGAACCATTACGGGATTTCCGGCCTTATCGACGGACCGTCGCTCGGTTCTGATGCTGGAAGTAGGCTTGATCGCAATGCTGACGGTGACCGGCTGACCTGTAGAAATGCCGCCCAGAACACCGCCAGCGTTATTCGTTAGGAAACCTGAAGGCGTCATCTCGTCACCATGCTCCGAGCCGCGTTGTGCAACGCTACGAAAGCCAGCCCCAATTTCAACGCCCTTCACCGCGTTCAATCCCATCATTGCGTGGGCGATGTCTGCGTCAAGGCGGTCGTAAATTGGCGCGCCCCAGCCTACAGGGACTCCCTCAGCAACCACTTCAATACGGGCACCGACTGAATCACCAGCCTTACGAAGAGCATCCATGTAGTCTTCCAACTCTTGAACCCGTGCAGCATCCGCGGCAAAAAACGGATTGGCGGGGACATGATCCCAGCTCACGAAATCCAGTTCGATAGGTCCCAGTGCTGACATATAGCCACGAACTTGGGTACCAAAGTTTTCTTTTAGCCACTTCTTAGCGATCGCGCCAGCAGCGACAGTTGGTGCAGTGAGCCGTGCAGAGGAACGCCCGCCACCGCGTGGGTCGCGA
>CAIYWO010000047.1 GCA_903929925.1 uncultured beta proteobacterium
CTTTTCTGAAGCCGTGAACCGCGGACAGAATGTTTTTCTTGAGAACGCCAATCTGCTTAAGAAAGTAAATTTTCCGGTGTTGTCGTTGTCAGTGATTGCGCTGGCAAATGCAACGGTGAACTTCGCCATTATCTTTAGCTTGTTCATCGTGTTCTTGGTAGCGTCCGGCAGTTTTCCTGGGTTCGTCTTTTTTGCGATCCTGCCTGTATTGCTGATCCAGGTCTTGCTCGCGTTTGGGCTGGGGCTCACGCTGGGCATCTTGTATGTGTTCTTTCGTGATGTCGGCCAACTGTTTGGCGTGGTGTTGCAGTTCTGGTTTTGGCTGACGCCTGTCGTCTACCCCTTAGCGATTTTGCCGACCTGGGCACAGCAGCTGATTGCATACAACCCCATGACGAGTATCGCAACGGCTTACCAAACGATTTTGGTCAACGCACGGATGCCGGATTGGCAATCGCTCTTGCCGGTTGCGCTGTTGGCGGTTGTGTTGTGCGTGCTGGGTTTGCGCCTGTATCAAAAGCATGCCAGCGAAATGGTGGATGAACTCTGATGGGTTCGATACAGGTCGCGAATCTAGGCAAAGCCTACAAGCAATATCCTAATCGCTGGTCGCGATTGGTAGAATGGTTGTCGCCCTTTGGGGGCGTGCGCCATGGTTTGCACTGGGTGCTGCAAGACCTGAACTTCACCGTGAACGCCGGCGAAGCCGTGGGCATTGTTGGCATGAACGGTGCGGGCAAAAGCACCCTGCTCAAAATGATTACTGGCACCACGCAGCCCACCTCGGGCTCGGTCCAAGTACAAGGTCGTATCGCCGCCTTGCTCGAATTAGGCATGGGCTTTGATCCGGATTTCACCGGTCGACAAAACGCTGTCATGGCTGGGCAGCTGCTCGGCATGACAGCGGACGAAGTCAAAGCACTGATGCCGCAGATTCAAGAATTTGCCGAGATCGGTGATTACATCGATCAACCCGTGCGTGTGTACTCGAGCGGGATGCAGATGCGCCTGGCCTTTAGTGTGGCCACCGTACAGCGCCCCGACATTTTGATCATCGACGAAGCCTTGTCGGTTGGTGACAATTATTTCCAACATAAAAGCTTTGAGCGTATCCGCGCGTATAGCAAACTCGGCACCACCTTGCTCATCGTGTCGCACGACAAAGGTGCCGTGCAGGGCATTTGTGATCGCGCGATTTTGTTGAACGCAGGCCAGATTGCGCTACAAGGCGATCCCGAAGCTGTGATGGATTATTACAACGCCATGCTTGCCGAGCGTGGCGGTGCAACAGTGCAGCAGACAGTGAGCGACGACGGCAAAACACAGACCGTATCCGGCACCGGTGAAGCACGCATCGCCGCCGCACAGCTCTGTGATGAGGCTGGTCGTGCCGTAGAAGTCGTTAAGGTCGGTCAGCCGCTTGAGCTACAAGTGACCGTGCAAGCGTTAAAAGAGCTGCCCGAGTTAGTGCTGGGCTTTCAGCTCAAAGACCGCCTTGGTCAGGTGATCTACGGCACCAATACATTTCACAGTCATCAGATTGTCGAACATGTGCGGGCTGGTGAAAACATCCATTACCGTTTTCGCTTTCCGGCGAACGTCGGTCATGGCTCGTACTCGATCTCCTTGTCTTTGCATGATTCCGATTCGCATCTCGGCAAAAATTACGAGTGGCGCGATCGTGCGATTGTGTTCACTGTGGTCAATGTCGACAAGCAACATTTTGTTGGCATGAACTGGTTGTCTACCGAGGCAGACTACACCCGTGCATGACGATTTTTATCGTGCGATTCAAGCCAGATTTGAGGGCTCAGCAGATGTCCAGCGTAAGCGCTTGCTCGGCTACTTGCCTTTCGTCTACCCGCTGTTGCATACCTATCCACAGGCCCCTGTTTTAGATCTCAACGATGGCGCATCGCCTTGGTTGCAGATGCTGGGTGAGGTCGGGTTCAACGCTACAAGTCTGAATGCGCATGCGCCTGAGTTACTGACGCAACTGGCGCAGCAGCCGGATCAGAGCCAGGCCATTGTCTCGGCATTTCGTCTAGTTGAGTATCTGCCGTTTGATGATGTGCGGCAAGTCGTACAAGAGTCCTTGCGGATCCTGAAGCCCGGTGGTTTGTTAATACTCGAAGCCCCGAATCCCGAGAATCTCGTGTTGGGGGCGGGTGGTTACTACGCGATCCCGAACCGCCAGCCGCCGGTGATGCCTGAACTGTTGGAGTTCGTGCCCCAGCACTACGGTTACACCAGAACAAAGCTCGTGCGTCGTCTCGATCGTTTGCAGCTCGGTGGCGAAGCACCCGTGCAGTTGCTCAACGTATTGAATGCAGTCAGCCCTGCCTACGCTGTGATTGCTCAAAAGTCGACGGACGGGATGTCGCAGGCGCCCGTCATCCCCGCCTTTACGCACGACTACGGCTTAAAGCTTGAAACACTCACCGAGCGGTTTGATCAACAGATCCAGCAAATTCAAGCGGACGCTGCAGCGACCGAGTTAAAACTCGAGACCGCCATTAAAGAGTTAGAGGACTCTTTGCTCTGGAAGCTGAGTCGACCAATTCGCTGGGCAGACAATCAAGGTAAACGGCTGGTAAACGAAGGCGTGGGCGAACGCATCAGTGCCTTCAAAGAAAAATTCACACGGATTATCGTGCAGCGGGTGTTGCGACTGTTTGCAGCCAAACCTGCGTTGCAGCGCTTCTGCCACAAGGTCTCCAATAAGCTTGGTTTGACGCACTATTATGTTTCGTTGGGGCGTGTGGTTGAGCCTAAGGTCATCCCTGTTGAGATCGACCCAGCTGTGATCAACGAAGCCCAGCGCGTGCAAGCACGACTGTCGACACTCAGCCCGGAGGCTGTGGAAATCGCAGCTGAACTGCAACGGCAAAAAGAGGCATCCAAGTCGTGAGGATCGTGATCGATTTGCAGGGTGTGCAGAACGAAAGCCGTTACCGCGGTATCGGACGCTACTCGCTTGCGTTTGTTAAAGCGCTGGTAAAAGCTTTAATTGATCGGCGCGCGCAACACGAAGTCATCGTGCTGCTTAGTGATTTATTCCCTGACACTATTGCGCCGGTCAAAGCAGCGCTCGGTGAACAGTTGGCGGGTTGTTCTGTGCGAGTTTGGTCCGGCATGGGCCCGACCGATGAGCGCAAACCCCAAAATCGTTGGCGCCAGCAAGTGTCTGAGCTTTTGCGCGAAGCCTTCATCGCGCAGCTTGATGCGGACGTAGTGATTGCGACCAGCGTTGTCGACAGCCCCGGCGACAACACCGTCGTTAGCATCGGGCAGCTCACGCCGACCTACATGGTCGCGATTCTGTACGACTTAATCCCGCTGCTCTATACAAGCGAATACCTGACA
>CAIYWO010000048.1 GCA_903929925.1 uncultured beta proteobacterium
CCCTCGTCAAGCCGGAAAAACCACCCTTGCAAAAGCAATTTTTAGTGAGAAACCCTATGTTTCTCTCGAAATTCCAGATGAGCGTGAGTTTGCCACAAACGATCCAAAGCGATTTTTAGCTCGCTTCTCAAACGGCGCGATTCTGGATGAGGTTCAGCGATGCCCGGAATTGCTCTCGTGGCTACAAGGCTGGGTAGACGGTCGAAAATTAATGGGAGATTTTGTACTAACCGGCTCTGCGCAATTCGATCTGATTGAAGGCATTACGCAAACGCTGGCGGGTCGAGTAGCACGAGTCGAACTCTTGCCGCTTAGCGCGGGCGAGATGGCTGCCGTAAATAAGCTACCTGACTCACTCGGTCAACTATTGTTCCAAGGCGGCTACCCAGCTCTTTATGATCGCCCAATCACACCAGCGGACTGGTTCAGCAATTACATTGCCACGTACATAGAAAGAGATGTCCGCCGAATGGTGAACGTCAGAGACCTAGGACAATTCCAAACCTTCGTCAAAATGTGTGCCGCCCGAAGTGGTCAATTGTTGAATCTCGCCTCACTCGGTGCAGACTGCGGCGTTAGTGCTGTCACAGCCAAGCAGTGGCTAAGCGTCCTGGAGACTAGCTACATCATCACATTGTTGCGTCCTCATCACAGCAACTATGGCAAACGGTTGGTAAAAGCGCCGAAGTTATATTTCCTGGACTCTGGTTTAGCGGCATGGCTCATGGGTATTCGTGATGCGGACTCGCTTGAAACACACGCCGCCCGCGGCGCACTCTTTGAAACGTGGGTGGTGAGTGAGCTCTACAAGCAACAGCTGAACCGCGGCCTTGCCCCGGACTTGTACTTTTGGCGTGACAACACGGGTAATGAAATCGATTTGATCTTCGAAACTCCTCAAGGTCTACAACCCATCGAAATAAAGTCTGGAAGCACCTACGCACAAGACTGGACTCGCGGATTACGAAAATGGCAAAACCTCGCTAAGACACAAAGCTTACAGCCAGCGATCGTGTACGGAGGAGAGGTCAGTTTTGAGCGCGAGGATTTAAAGATTTGGGGATGGCAGGAGGTCGGACGTGTTACGCAGTCCCGGTAGCGTGCATCAAATAGGCTCCAACACTCCCAGCCCCAAGAATCATATAGACCGGATTTAGGCGACTGAACAAAATCACGACTAAAGCAAGTACGGCCAGACCTGCCGAGAGTGGTCCATTGATTGAAGCCTTCGCCACTGACCACACGCCCGAGCACATTAACCCAATCGAGATAGGTTCCAGCGCATTCTGAACCGCTCGGCGCCAGGGGCTCTCGCCTACCTTCGTCCAGAGTCGACCGATCATCAGACACAAGATGCTAGACGGTAAAAAAAACGATACGAGCACTGTCCCAGCACCCAACATTCCTGCAATTTGCAAGCCAAAGATCAAGACCATCAACATATTGGGGCCCGGCGCTAATTGCCCCAAACTGTATACGTGTACGAATGTCGTGTGGTCGATATTAAAACTTGACTTCAACACTGTCTGCATTTCTGGAATGACCGCGGTGCCACCCCCAACAGCCAACAGAGATAGCATCCCAAAGGTGAGGCAGAGATGAATCAGAACACTCATCAGTTCCCCCTTGGCCTATAGATGGCAAGGGCAACGGGCACCATAATCAGCAGCACCCAAATCAGAGACAAATGAAGGACACTCATCAAGATAAAGGTCGTGACGATAATGAGTAAAGGCCTAAGCTGCTTGAATAGATCAGCCCCGAGCTTATAGGTGATCGCCGCCAACAATCCTGTGGCACACGCAGCAATACCCGCCAACAAGAGATTAACGATCGGATGATCTTGCCCCTCTTTGTAGGCATAGCCCGCAATGATGACGAACAATGAGCCAGGCAGGATCAAACCAAACATCGCTACAAAGGCGCCTAAACTTCCGCGCAACTTGTCGCCGGCGAGTATCGCGAGATTGACAGAATTCAACCCTGGCATTGTCTGACTAATCGCCAGCGCCGCCATGAATTCGTCTTGGCTCAACCACTTCTTTTTTTCGGTGAGCAAGATTTTTTCGTAAGCGACAATACCACCGCCAAAGCTGACCGCACCGATTAATAGAAACTCGACAAAGAGCGCGACCAAGCTTACTTTTTCGGTCGCTCTTGTCGGTACTTCTCGGTCAGAAGCGTTGGGCGACTCCTGACTCATTCGGGCTTTCCATAAATCAAAGCGGTCTTGGTGGTGCCAGTGGCAAGCCAGTCAGGAATCGCAAGCTGGAGTTTTTCAAAAAACTTGTCTGCTCGCTTGTGCGCCTTAGAGTCAGCGCGATTCGCATCCGTGACGCGATAAGAATAAGCCAGTTCACCAATGATCGGTTCGCCAACGCTACGCATCCAGATTCCGATATCGCAGTGCGCTTGTACGCCATCACCAAAAGACAAATTTCCAATTGGCAAACATGCTTCAAGTACCTTATTCGTTCTGCCACCAACAACGCGCACTGGCAAATCATCCTCCAGACCCAAGCGTGTTAGGTCGGGGAAGTATCCAGTGATCCCCTTAATCTTTCGCTCAAATACCTTGTCTATAGGAACCGCATCCATAATCGAGTTATTGGAATAGATCCGACGTGCCGAGCCCAACTGATCCGCGCGCAAGATTTCCTCTTTTAGACGCAGCCTGTGCTTATGGGTGGTATCGGGCTTAGGATCGAACTTGAGTGAAGCTTTCAGTTTGGGCGTTCGGCACTTAAGCGTCACCTCACACCAGTCATCGACCCATACGTTTTGGCGAGATTCACGGACACGCAAGATCAAGTTGTTTCGTCTTAAATGCTCACCGGGTGTATCAAAAAAATATACGTTTCGCAGCCCGGTGTTGGCATTATCTAAATGAAAGAAATTAACTTTGTTTTTCTGACAAAAACTCACGATCAGGCTTTGCAATTGAGCAATCTTTATTCGCCGATCTAGCCCATCGGGATTAAGCAACAGTTTGAATTCGCGGTTAGTGATCCTTGGATCTAGTCCGCTTTGTTTTTTTTCTGACATGTTGTGCACCAAAAATGGTTAAGTTGGTCGAACATACCAATCTTAACTGCAATTGCACACACGCTTTATGTAAAGACCATCTAAAACCGTCTCACGACGCGGAAATTCAACTTAGCAGTAACCTCTCGTAGAGTGCCTCACAAAGACTCGGACTAAACTGACTGTTTTAAGACAACCATGACGACTCGACACAAAATCTGTCGGGTATTGGCTACCAGACCATGCTCAAGAAAATATTATTTTGCTTGCTACTTCAGCTGACAACTTATGGACAAACCGCCATGGCTACTGCAGAACCGCCTTACACCGCAATATTGACTGCCGGCGACTTTGAGATCCGCGAATATCCATCACTGATTGCTGCCGAGGTGACTATGACCGGGCCGCGCAGTGAAGCAATTAGCGCAGGATTTCGTCTACTCGCCGGCTACATCTTTGGTGGAAACACGACACGACAAAGCATTGCAATGACGGCGCCTGTCACACAAACGCCTAAGGAAAGTGAAAAGATTGCGATGACTGCACCAGTCACGCAAAGCGGAAATGAACTAGGGTGGACGGTCCGGTTCATCATGCCCCAGGGGTACACACTTGATACGCTACCCATCCCAAACGACTCCAAGGTCAAGCTTGTGGCTCTTGAACCTACCCGTGTGGCTGTCGTGAAGTTTTCTGGGCTGGCAAAAGAGCCAGACATTATTGAACACACGCAACAACTCAAACAGTTCGTGCTTGAGCAAAAGTTAGTTGCGGTAGGTTCTGAAACACTTGCACGCTATGACCCGCCCTGGACGCTTTGGTTTTTGCGTCGTAACGAGTTGATGATCAAGTGCTTGTAAGGACTCGCGCTTCTCTCATGCGTACTGGTTTGCCCGCGTTAGTCAGTGCATAGGGCTGCACAACGAAGCCGTCGATTTACTGGGGTGGGGTTGGGGTGCGGTGTTTTATGATGATAGTCACACGCTTGAGAACTTAAAAATATGAATAACTCTCCTCTTCATAAAAGCCAGATAGACATCGCTGTAGGCGCCTATGACCGGACTGCGGCGCTACTAGATGGCTCGGTCCAGGTTGAAGGCTTCAACACACGTTTTATTGCGGGTGATTTAGAAGAGATTTTTGCCTCAGCCTTTACGTCTGCGCCATTTCCTGTCACCGAACTCTCCTTTAGTAATTTTTTGATCTCTAGCGCGCGCGGCACTTGCCCCTACATCGCCTTGCCCATCTTTCCCTCTAGATGCTTTCGTCATTCGGCCATCTATGTTCGATCGGATGCCGGCATCAAATCGCCCGCTGACTTACGAGGTAAACGCATTGGTACGCGTGAGTATTCCAACACACTGTCCTTGGTTGTTCGGGGAATACTGACAGATGAATATGGCTTCTCATCGGAGGCCAATGATTGGCTGATCGGCGATGTGGATCACGTAGAGCGGCAGACGATCGACAGCAAAAACTGGCCGACCAACGCCGTATCGATTAAGGCCGTTGTAGGAAGCACACTCTCTAGTCTGATGATGGCTGGCGATTTAGATGCTTTGATTTCCTATTCGCCCCCCGACCATTTCGGTAAGAACGCCTCCACTATTCGACTTTTTCCTGAGTGGCGGACAGTGGAGCAAGACTACTACCGGCGGACAAAGTTATTTCCGATCATGCACATCATGGGCATTCGCCGAGATATCCTCGCAGCGCACCCGACACTTGCCAGAG
>CAIYWO010000049.1 GCA_903929925.1 uncultured beta proteobacterium
ACGCGTGTGCCTGGAGGGAGGCCCCCTTTCGCTTGGGTCTTGCCGCCATTGCCCGTCTGCACAAGCCAAGGCAAGCAGCCCGCAGCAGCGGATGCCTGCAGGTCTCGCAAAGAGTCTCCGACGGCTGGGACGCCCTCTAAGATTGTGTCAAAGCGGTGCCCGATGTCATAAAACAAACCAAGGAGTGGTTTGCGGCACAGGCAGCTGTCGTCAGGTCCGTGTGGACACACAAAAATAGCATCGACTGTGCCGCCAAGTTGAGCAAGCGCTTTGCGAAATTTTTGGTGAATGTCTGTCAGGGCTGTAATGTCGAAAAGCCCACGTGCCAAGCCCGACTGGTTAGAGGCAATGGCAATGGTCCAACCGGCCTGATGCAGGCGAGCGATTGCCTCTAGGCTGCCAGGCAGAGGGTGCCATTCATCGGGGTGCTTGATGTAATCGTCGCTATCCTCGTTAATCACGCCATCGCGGTCGAGAATAATTAGTTTCATGGGGCAAGCCTTGAAATATCCGCAACCTGATTCATGAGTCGATGCAGTTGATCAAGCAAAGCGAGTCTGTTGTTTCGAATTGCGATGTCATCGGCCATGACCATAATGTCATTAAAAAACAGGTCAACCGCCTCTCTCGTTTGGGCTAAGGTGTCCATTGCGGCTACATAATCGCCCGCTTCAAACTGCTGTTGGGCAATCGGCTGGGCCTGCGTAACCGCCTTGGCAAGTGCTTGCTCTGCAGCTTCAGTCAATAGTTTTGCGTCAACCGGTGCAAGCATTCCTTCTGACTTTTTAAGTAGATTGCCAATCCGCTTGTTCGCCGCCGCAAGGCTGGCCGCGCTCGGGCTTGATGCAAATTTCTCTGCTGCAAGCACACGCGCCACGACCTGGTGCAGCGGAGGTGTGAGGGCGAGCACTGCTTCGACCGCATTGCGATCATGCTGGGTAATCAACTGATTGCGTAACCGTTCGAGAATAAAGTCTCGGACTTCGGGAACTGTTTGTTCTGTGAGTGTGCCCGTTGCAAACTGTTTGGCGCTATGGGTAAGTAACTCCTCGAGGGAGAGTGGGCCAGTATTTTGTATTTTTAATATGCCACCCGCAGTGAGTTGCTCGAAAGCGCTGATGATACCCAGTGCGGCACGACGCAAACCAAAGGGGTCGCGTTCGCCTGTTGGCGCTAAGCCGATGCCCCAAATACCAACGAGCGTTTCGGCGCGTTCTGCGATAAACAAGATCGTCGCGATCATATTGTTCGACGTGATCGGTGCATCTAGACGGATGCGATATTGCTCAGCAAGCGCTTGAACAACCTCGGGGGCCTCATTGTCACCGCGGGCGTAATAGGCGCCCATGATGCCTTGCAGTTCAGGAAACTCACCGACCATATTCGTCGTGAGATCTGCTTTGGCGAGTTCAGCGGCGCGCTCAGCGAGGGTTGTATCTGCGCCAAGCGTCTTTGCAATGTAGGCTGCAATCGCGCGAACACGACTCACGCGCTCTAATTGTGTACCAAGTTTATTGTGGTACACGATCGAGTCAAGTTGAGCGACACGCGTATGTAAGGGCGTTTTGCGATCGGTTTCAAAGAAGAACTGAGCGTCGGCCAGACGGGGGCGCACGACGCGTTCATTGCCTTCGATGATGGCGCGCGGATTGTCGGTGGGCATATTGCTCACAATCAGGAACTGATTGGTGAGGGCGCCGGTGTCTTTGTTAAAGAGCGGAAAATATTTTTGATTCAGACGCATTGTCAGAATCAGACATTCCTGTGGAACCGTTAGAAAGCGCTCCTCAAATGCCCCAACGTACACGGCGGGTGCTTCAACCAGCGCAGTGACCTCATCGAGTAGCGCATCCACTTCTGGGCTGGTGCCAAGAGTGGCTTGAAGTTTGTGCGTTTGGGTGCTCAATAGTTCGGCGATTTGGGCGCGACGCAAGGCAAAGCTGGCTGTGACTTTGCCCACACTAGCCAACTGGGTCTCGTACGTGTCTGCACTGTCAATGGTTATCGCACCTGGATGCAAGAACCTATGCCCAAATGTTTGTCGGCCAGATTGCAGGCCAAGAATGTTTGCGGGAACAATTTGCGAGCCGTGTAAGGCGATCAGCGCGTGCGCAGGGCGTACAAACTTGACTGCCGTTTCGCCATCTGCAAGTTGATACTTCATCATTTTGGGAATTGGCAGACTGGCAATGCTGGCTTCGATCGCGCCTTGTAACGCGTCGTCCAGTTTTGCCCCTGGCGCTGTGCCGCTTGCGACGAGATACTCTTGTTTGCCATCTGATTCACGCGCAAGCGTGCTGATGTCCATCGACTCCCAGCCTTTAGCGGCTAGTTTTTTTAGCAGTGCGGGTGTTGCGCCTCCGTTTGCATCGAGCCCGACTTTAACGGGCATGAGCTTCTCAGAGAATGACTGATCGGGTGCAACAGCTAGGACCGCACTAAGTCTGACTCCGAGCCGGCGCGGTGTTGCAAAGGGTTCGATGGCGCAGTTTGCTTCGGTGAGCCCAAGTGCGCACAGCGCGTCATGAAGGCCTTGTGCAAACGCTTGGCCAAGCTTAGGGAGTGCTTTGGGTGGAAGTTCTTCTGTAAAGAGCTCGACAAGAAGGGGGCGGCTAGACATTAGTTCGCACCTTTGTTTGCATGCAGCATGGGGAAGCCCAGTTTTTCGCGTGATTCAAAGTAGGCCTGTGCAACTGCGCGTGACAGGTTTCTGATCCGGCCAATATAGGCGGCGCGTTCTGTCACGCTGATCGCGCCGCGCGCGTCGAGCATGTTGAACGTATGGGCAGCTTTCAAGGTTGCTTCGTAGGCGGGCAACGCCAAAGGGACTTCCATGAGTCGTTTGGCAAGTGTTTCAAAATCGGTAAAGTGGCGGAACAGGGTCTCGGCGTCCGAGTGCTCGAAGTTGTACGTCGACTGTTCAACTTCATTTTGGTGAAAGACGTCGCGATAGAGAACTTTGCCGCGTGGCCCTTCGGTCCAGACGAGGTCATAGACACTCTCGACGCCCTGGAGATACATCGCGAGGCGCTCAAGACCGTAGGTGATCTCTCCAGTCGTAGGAGTGCAATCTAAGCCGCCTACTTGCTGAAAGTAAGTGAATTGCGTGACTTCCATCCCGTTGAGCCAAACCTCCCAACCTAGCCCCCAAGCGCCGAGGGTTGGGTTTTCCCAGTCGTCCTCAACAAAGCGAATGTCATGCTCTGTGGGGTTGATCCCCAGGGCCACCAGAGAACCGATGTAAAGGTCAAGAATATCTGGGGGAGCCGGCTTAAGGACAACTTGATATTGATAGTAGTGCTGCAGGCGATTTGGGTTTTCACCGTAGCGACCATCTTTGGGGCGGCGTGAAGGCTGAACGTATGCTGCACGCCAAGGCTCTGGGCCAATTGCACGTAGAAAGGTTGCGGTATGGGAAGTGCCAGCACCGACCTCCATGTCGTAGGGTTGGAGCAGGGCACAGCCCTGTTTGTCCCAGTATTCTTGCAGACGCAGAATAATTTGCTGAAAAGTGAGCATCGAGATATTTAGTTGGGTCGGTAAGCGTGTCATTTTAGCTCGCGAGCGGCTTCGGTGTGGGCGATACGGGCTGGTTCGACGCTTGAGCTGCGCGAATCGCCTATGATTTAGCCAATCTAGTCAAAATCCAATCGTTTTAGCCTTGTTTTTAAGGAGTTTTCATGTCGAGTCTGGTGAGTGTCGATGAAGCGGATGGCGTACTAATCATCACGATTAATCGCCCCGAGGCGCGTAATGCCATTAGCTTTGAAACTGCGCAGCAATTGTCTGTTGCCTTTGAAACGCTTGATGCCCGGGAGGACTTGCGTATTGGGATCTTGACCGGTGCCGGTGGAACGTTTTGCTCGGGAATGGACCTCAAGGACTTCGCCAAGACTCGTAAGCGTTCTTCAGTGCCAGGCAAGGGGTTTGCAGGTTTAAATGAGGCGCCACCTCAAAAGCCCCTGATCGCTGCCGTGGAAGGCTTTGCGGTTGCAGGTGGTTTTGAAATGATGCTGGCCTGCGATCTGATTGTGGCAGCGAACAATGCGATGTTCGGGTTACCCGAGGTCAAGCGCGGCCTGGTTGCCGGTGGTGGTGGCTTGGTCCGCCTCCCACGGCAAGTCCCGTATCACATTGCCATGGAAATTTTGCTGACTGGGGATATGTTCCCGGCTTCGCGTGCCCA
>CAIYWO010000050.1 GCA_903929925.1 uncultured beta proteobacterium
GCCTTACGCAGGTGGCCTCGCTCACTATCGTAAGATTTGCGATGACGTCAGCCAAAACGGCTTCAAGGGCTTTGAATTTACGCCCGCCTAACCCGCCTCCATAACCATAAGAAAACGCCGGCGTAAAAACCGGCGTTTTTTTATCCGCGCGCGGCCCCAACAGAGACCGCACTAACTATTTCTTTGGGCCTCAGCTTGGTCAAGGCGCATACTAATGCGATAATCCCGCTTGATCCGCATACCTTTACTCACCTATCAAATTTGAGGCTTTTCGCTCATGACACAACATTTGGATTTGCTAAAAATCGCCCAAGAAGAACAAAACGGCGATCTTTTTAAGATGCTTGATGGTATCTACAAGCGCTCTTCGGTCAAGCCCACTGGGTGTCCCGATGCGATCATCTGGGAAGGTGGTAATGCCCAGGGTGACGTCAAGCCCGTTGCACATGCATTCACCGACATGTTCGCGCTGAACGGCACGCTGATGGCACTCGACGTGCTCGGTCTGCCCTTCCTCGGCGTCCCAATGATGGCGCAGTTCCGTCATGACTCCAAACTCGAGTCATTGGAGTGGTTCGGCAAGCTCGACTACACCGCACTCAAGTGGTCGACTGCAGGCGACTTCATGGTGAACGAAGGCGGCAAGAAGGTTGTTGTAAACGGCAAATCTGCGAACGCGCCTCTGCGCACTGCTGCAGGCGTCTATTGCAACGTGCGTCCATACGGCGGCATCACCAGCATCCGTTTCATGCCAGGTCTGCCTTACTCGCAAGACAAAAAGAAATTCAAAGTTGACCCAGCGACTGGCGTCATCCACTCAGAAATGAACACCCCCGGCGTTCGCATGGCTTACGCCGCACGTTTGTTCCTGAAGATGGTTCACGAAACCGGTCAGATTGGTCGTGTTGCGACCAAGCCTACCCAGGCTCAAGAAGATGCGATCAACGCTGGCATTATGCGTTGGTTATTGCAGGGTACGAAGTTCAAACTCAAACGCCAATACACTGTTGACGCCTACGAAGAGCACCGCGCTAACGTTGATGCAATCGTTGCTTGCCTTCCAAAAGACTTCAAGGCTGGCATGGAAAACTGGGGTGGTGATATCTACGAGCACATCTCCGACACCAACTTCGGTCTGCTCTTGCATGACATGATTCGTCAACGCCCTTGCATCGTTTACGCAACGGACCTCGACGGCGATCGTTTGACCGACTTGATGGCTGACGCTCCAGATGTCCTGCGCGACTGGGGCCAGATTGTTCTGGACAAGGTTGGCGCTAAAGTTGACATGAAGAAGCTTTGGACTGAAATGGGCTTCACCATGACAAACGGTAAAGACATGACCAGCGTCATGTATCGTGTCCACGGCGCCCCAATTTACGAACAAACACTGGGCTCAGCAGACGCAATGCTTCTGCGTTTGCTCGACGGTGACGAAACAGTTGGTGGCGAAAAGCAGCCTTACGATCCACGTATTCACTTCGTTCTGATCAACGAGGCTTACAAAGCTGCTAACCCAGGCAATAAGCAATTGGCCGACTGGCTGGATGCGCAGCTTGCCACCTTTGACAAGATTTATGGTGGCGAGCGTCCACGCTACATCGACGGCTACAAGAAGCTCAAAGCGGCAATTCGTCCTTGGGGCGCCTAACGCGAAACAAGGGAGTAAGCGAAAGCTAACTCTCACGACAAGAGGCCTCGCTAATGCTTTATTAGCGAGGCCTTTTTCTTGCCTGAGCTATGCTCGATATCGTTAAGTTCTATTTGAAACGCGCTCGATCTAGAATTTTCTGCGCTTCGATCTGATTACGTCCCATCGCAGCAACCGAGACGTTTTCCGCCTTAAAGTTACCTAACTTGGCGAGACCCTCGTTCTCAACTTTCACGCTCGCGACAACGGGCCATTCGTTGTTTCCATCAGCAAAGTATGCTTGCGCCGCATCACTCGCCAAGTACTCAAGAAATTTCTTTGCCGACTCTGGATGCGGAGCATTTTTTGCCACACCGCCGCCCGCGATATTGATGTGCGTACCGCTGGTCTGTTGATTAGGCCAGACAAAGCCAAGCTTTGCGATGATCGCCTGGTCTTCGGGTTTTTTGGACCGTAGCATGCGTATGAAGTAATAAGAATTGGTCAAGGCAACACCGCACTCACCTGATGCGACCGCCTTGATTTGATCTGAATCACCGCCACGTGGTGCACGCGCCATGTTTGCAACCATTCCGCGAGCCCAAGCTTCAGTCGCCGGAATGCCTTCGCGATCAATCATTGCACCGACCAGGGACAGCATATAAGGGTGCGATCCCGACCGTGTACACACCTGCCCTTTGTTACGTGGGTCTGCAAGTTTCTCGTAGCTATCAACGTCGCTAGCTTGTATGCGCGCCTTGTTATAAACAATCACGCGCGCACGCGTTGAAAACCCAAACCACTTCACCCCTTCAGGCAAAACTTGCGATCGCAGATTTGCAGGAATTCGTGCCTCTAAATATTCTGACTTGATCGGTTGAAACAATCCATCTGTCTCAGCGCGCCACAGCCTGGCCGCATCGACAAGCAAAATGACATCAGCTGGACTTTTTGAACCTTCGCTCTTGAGCCGTTCAATCAGTGCGTTATCCGACGCTTCGATACGATTGATTTTGATACCGGTTGATTTTGTGAAATCGTTGTAGAGCGCCTCGTCAGTTTGGTAGTGACGCGCCGAGTACAAGTTGAGCTCAGCTGGCTTATCCGCCCAAGCAAAGGACGAACACGCGACAGCTGCAAAAACGACCAAACGTTTGAGACCGTAAACCGGCCAGTTTGCCGTGCGCTGTTTGACCGCGCCTAGAGGGCTGATTCTGCTACTGATGTTGCTGCTCATTTTGCTACTCACTAAGAAGTTCGGTCTGAACGTATATGAGTAGAATACACTAAATGAGAATGATTATCAATACCGTTTCGATGCGGACATAGCCCGAGACAGCACAATGACTGGTATTAGCCCCGCCAAAACAATCGTAAGCGAGGGCAGTGCAAGCTCAGCCAAACGTTCGTCCGCAGCCAACTGATAGGTCGCAACAGCCAGCGTATCGAAGTTAAACGGGCGTAAAAGCAATGTGGCGGGCAACTCTTTCATCACATCGACAAACACAAATAAACCGGCAGTCAGCAGACTGCGCTTGAGCAAAGGGAAATGAATATCGCGCATTGCCTGGAAAGGCGTTGCACCCAGCAAAGCGGCCGTACCATCCATAGAAGGGGTAATACGCGACAACCCCGTCTCAACGCTTTGTAGGCTAGATGACAAAAATCGGATCAGATATGCATAAATGAGCACCCAGGAAGTCGCAGACATAATCCAAGCTGCTTCAACCAGACCCAGCAGTGATAGGATCCCAACAGATAGCACTGCCCCCGGCAATGCATATCCCAATCCAAGCAGCCGATTTACCCAGACCAAGGTCCTACTCTTGGTGAAGCGTGCCGCATAGGCGAGCGCCACAGCACACGCAACAGAAATCAACGCTGTGACGCACGCGAGCCAAAATGAATTGGTCAGCCATTTGGCGTAACGCACGTCAATGCTCAGCCCTTGCTGCCATAGAAGATTGATTAACGCGAGTGCGGGCACAATAAAGGCACACAGCAGCGTCAAACCGCAAAATCCGAAAGCCCAAAAGGCTTTCCGCCCTCTTAACGTCTTGGGCAAAACCGCACGCTGAATCACCCCTGAGCTGGCGTAACGCAAGCGGGCACGATTACTTTGTTCGATATAAAAAATCAATCCAACAAAAACTAATAAGCCCAGTGATAACTGCACAGCCGCCAGGCGATCGCTAAAAGACAGCCAAGCTTTAAAAATTCCTGTCGCAAACGTCTCCACACCAAAATAAGACACTGCGCCATAATCTGCGAGTACTTCCATGAGGGCCAGTGCCATGCCAGCAAATATTGCAGGTCGGGCCATTGGCAACACCAGGCGATAAAAGGCTTGTGTGCCGCTATATCCAAGCGTTTCAGCTGCCTCGGAGAGTCGGCCGCTACGATCCAGAAACGCCGTACGGGCGATTAGATACACATAGGGGTACAAACAGAAAGAGAAAGACCACATGGCTCCACCAAGCGAGCGGGGGTCAGGAAAGAACCACAACGTTTCAACACCGAGCATCTGTCGCAACAAGGTTTGCAGAGGACCTGAAAACTGCAGAACGTCAACGAACAGGTAGGCCATCACATAAGTAGGAATTGCCAGGGGTAGGATTAACGCCCACTCAAATATTCTTTTGCCAGGGAACTGATAGTTCGCAACCAGCCACGCATTGCCAACGCCGAGGATGAAGATACCGACACCCACCCCGATCAAAAGAACAAAGGTGGAGACGAGATAATCCCCGAGCACAAAATTCCATAAGTGCAGTAAGGTCCCTTGTGCGCCAAGGTCGACGGCGGCAGACCCGCCCTGGGTCTGAAAAAAGGGAATAAACAGCCCTAACAGTGGTAGGGACAACAGTAAGGCGATCAGGGCAACAACACGATGCATCGAAGGGGGCCACAGGGCAAAAACTCGGTTTCTGGAAGCAAATCCCAGTTAGTGCGAAAATTATAAAGATGAATGAGACACAACCCCTGCTTCTGCTTGAAAACGTCCGAGTCGGTTACCCGCGCTTGGACGGTCGGGGCTGGATGCCAATCGTCGAAGATTTAAGCCTTAGTCTAGCGCGTGGAGACATCGCCTGCCTTCTAGGTCCGTCGGGCTGTGGAAAATCAACTATTTTGCGGGCAATTTGTGGCTTCGAAGCGCTACAAGAAGGCCAGATCAAACTAAATGGCAAGATTGTCAGTTCTTCAAGTATTCAGGTCGCACCGAACTTGCGTCGTGTCGGGATGGTTTTTCAAGACTTTGCGCTATTTCCTCACTTGAATGTTCTAGATAACGTCGTCTTTGGTCTTCGCGCTCTTGCCGTAAGCAAACGCCGTGAGGTCGGGTTAGCCTGGCTCGAGCGCGTGTCTCTTGCCGATAAAGCGCAAGCCTATCCGCATGAGCTCAGCGGCGGACAACAACAACGCGTTGCACTGGCACGTGCCATGGCTCCAGAACCGGACCTGATTTTATTGGATGAGCCCTTCTCAAGCCTTGATATCGATTTGCGCGAGCGACTCGCGACAGAAATGCGCGACATTCTTAAAAGCAACGACGTCACCGCACTACTGGTCACGCACGACCAGTTCGAGGCCTTCGCTCTGGCGGACCATATCGGCGTGATGTCTCAAGGCCATATGGTGCAATGGGACACGCCCTACGATCTCTACCACGAGCCGAGCAGTCGCTATGTTGCTGACTTTATCGGGCGTGGCGTATTTGTGCCGGGCACGATTCAAGACGGCGCCACAGTAGAGATTGAACTCGGCAGACTACAACTAGATAATGACCATCATGACCCGGTCGGCACAGTTGTCGACGTGCTACTTCGTGCTGATGACATTCAGCATGACGACACGAGCCCGCTGTTAGCGACGGTCGTGCGCAAAACCTTCCGGGGCGCGGACTTTCTCTACACCTTACGCCTAGATTCAGGGCTAGACCTGGTTGCGTATGTCCCGAGCCATCATGATCACGCTCTAGGTGAAAAAATTGGCATCCGCCTCGGTGTTGACCATGTGGTCACCTTTCCCAAATAAATGCCGTGCGTGCACCTCGCACGGATCCCGTAGAGACAAACCCTAGGTTCCCCGCATAAACAGCGATTTAGCTCGCTGCGCTGTGTAGAATCAATCGGTTACTTCACCCCCTCGTTCCATCTCACAGCCAGTGTATTCAATGCACTGAAAAAGACCATTGATTCTTTCGGAGACCCGCATGAAACAATTTAAAAAAATTAGCCTTCCTGTCCTAGCACTGTCCGCCGCGCTGCTAGCTAACGCCTCTGCGATGGCTCAACAAGTGACACTGATGACTGGCCCACAGGGCGGTGTTTGGGTGCCCCTAGGTGGCGCGCTCAAAGGCATGTGGGAAAAAGCGATTCCGGGATTGCAGGTCACCTCGACACCAGGAGCGGGTATTGCAAACGTCCGCGGCGTTGACGAGGGCAAAGTACAGATCGGCTTCGGAAACTCAAGCAGCACGGTCGATGGCCTCGCAGGTCGTGCACCCTTCCCGAAAAAAGTAACGAAAGTATGTCAGATGGCGAATCTGTATCCACAGCTCTTTCAAGTTGTTGCACTGCAATCTGCAAAGGTTAATTCTTTCGCAGACTTGAAGGGTAAGTCGCTGGTGACGCAATCTAAAGGCAATACAGGTGAGCTCCTTACCGACCTGATTCTCAAGGCTAACGATATGACTTACAAGTCTCTATCGAAAGTCAATTTTCAGGCGAGCTATTCAGATGCAGTGTCGATGATGAAAGACGGCCACGCCCAAGTATTCACTCTAGGCACCACCTCACCAGCTTCAGCGGTGATGGATTTGGCCAGTGGGCGAGACGTCAATCTAGTGCCAGTCGACGATAAAACAATGGCGTACATGAAAAATCTGAACCCTGGCTACAACCGCCTGATCATTAAAGCCGGTACCTATCCAAAGCAGACACAGGATGTACCGGCCATTGGTTATTTGACGCATCTGATTGTGGCATGCGATATGCCAGAAAAGACTGTGTACGAAATGGTGAAAGCGATGGCAACGAATGTGCCTGCACTGGTCGCCGTCAGCAAATCGATGGAAGGTCTGACACCAAAAGTGATGGCAGGTGACATCGGCGTACCCCTGCACCCAGGTGCAGCCAAGTACTACAAAGAGGTCGGAGCACTGTAAATATCCGCAGTAACGCTGCAAACAAGGAACACTCGCATCATGCAACAGGTTATATCCGACGAAAGTATTGCTATTGATCCAGCGTCTAAGGCACTGAAGACACTTATTACTGTTCTCGCTGTCGCCATGTCGCTTTATCACATGTATGTGGCCGGCTTCGGGCCTCCCGAGGCGGTTATCTTTCGCGGAACGCACTTGATGTTTGCATTGGCGCTGGTGTTCCTGCTCTACCCCTCAAGCCCAACGGGGGGGATTGCGGCGCGATCCTATGACATGTTGCTTCTAGCCATGGGGGTCGCCGCGATCGCGCATATTTTCATTGACTATGAAAATTTCACAAATCGCATCATATACATTGACGAGCTATCCAAGACTGACCTGTTCTACTCGTTCGTCATGGTTGTCATCGTTCTGGAAGGCACTCGACGCGTGATTGGATGGGCGCTACCGGTAACCGCCATTATTTTTGTGGCTTACACAGCATTTTTTACGCAAATTAAATTGCCAGTCCTAATGGAGCAGCTGTATTTTTCAACTGAGGGCATCTTTGGCTCAACTTTAGGTGTCTCTGCATCGTATGTCATGCTGTTCGTGATCTTCGGTGCGTTCATGGAAAAAAGCGGCACCGGCCAGTTATTCATGGACTTCGCAATGTCCATCACGGGCAAATATGCGGGCGGCCCCGGTAAGGTAGCTGTGGTGAGTTCGTCCCTTTTTGGAACGGTATCTGGCAGTGCGGTCGCCAATGTAATGGTTGATGGCCCTATCACTATCCCGCTCATGAAGCGAACAGGCTTTCGTCCGTCGTTTGCCGCTGCCGTTGAGTCAGTCGCCTCGACTGGCGGACAGCTGATGCCTCCTGTGATGGGAGCAGCGGCCTTCGTCATGGCTGAATTCCTCGCTGTACCGTATGCCCAAGTTGCCTTGTGGGCCGTCATACCAGCGCTGCTTTATTACGCATCTGTTTTCTTCGCTGTACATTTTGAAGCGAAGCGATACAAGCTTGCAGGTGTACCTGAAAGTGAATTGCCACGATTCAAACGAGTCATGCTCGAACGTGGCCATTTGTTTATTCCAATCTTTATCATTCTATTTGGTTTGTTTTTAGGTTTCTCAGCGCCGCTATGCGCACTGATTGCAGCAATCTCTTGTCTGCCTGTCGCATTGATGCGCAAGTTGACGCGCGAAGGCATTACGTGGAAAACGGTGATTCAAGCGCTAGAAGAAGGTGCACGTAGTGCCCTGTCCGTAGCGATGGCCTGTGCCTGTGCGGGTATCGTGATTGGCTGTGTAACAATCACTGGTCTAGGGATCGTTTTCACACAGGTCGTAATTGAACTTGCAAATAATTCCCTGTTTCTTGCACTTCTGCTGACCGCTCTCGCCGGTATCGTACTTGGCATGGGTATGCCAACAACACCCGCATACATCGTGATGGTTTCGCTCTTAGTGCCTGCCATTATCAAGCTCGGTGTTGATGCTCCTTCCGCGCATATGTTTGCTTTATATTTTGCAATCCTATCCGCTATCACTCCACCGGTAGCACTTGCGGTATTTGCTGCCGCAGCGTTGGCCAAAGCCAACATGTGGGAGTCGGGATTCGCCGCAATGCGCGCTGCTGCGCCAGCCTATATTGTCCCGTTCATGTTTGTGTATGAGCCTACGCTACTGCTGATCTTTAAAGACGACACCTCCTGGATAACGGTGCTGTGGTCGGTGTTTACAGCGCTGATTGGCGTGATCGCTCTCGCAGGGGGATTTTTTGGGTGGCTTGTGGGCTATGCGACGCTGACGCACCGCGTGCTGCTACTCATTGCAGCAGCTTGCCTCATCAAGCCAGGTCTTATTACCGACGTGATTGGTTTTGGACTAATGGCAGCCGTAGCATTTTTGCAATGGAACAACACAAAACGTGATGTGGCTCAATAATTAACGTTGGAACTGAGGAAAATCATGCAATTACAAAAACGAAAGATCATTGCTGCACTTTTAACGACGACCGTAGCCTCTCTAGGCCTCGTTAGCGTAACGTACGCCCAAGGCTCATACCCAACCAAACCAATACGTTTGATCGTTCCTTTCACCCCAGGTGGCGTAACGGACACAAGCGCACGCCTCATCGC